>CAYSEY010000060.1:0-3645 GCA_964430405.1 uncultured Candidatus Saccharibacteria bacterium | reverse complement strand
TCCAAAGCCGTGCAAATTCTTCATCATCTAGATACTTTTGGGAGACTAGCCTGTCGATAGCTCGATCGGATTGATCTTCGCTATAGCCCTTACGTCTTACTAAGTATTCACGCACTTCATATATACTCCGTGGGCGAATAGCAAGATAGCGCAAAGAGCAGTTATAGCATTTGGAATTTGAATGTGCTTCGCGAAGCGTTTCTAACAGGGTTTTGTCTATTATTTGATCCGTACGTATCTCGAAGGTAGCCATATCTGTTTCTGATAAGGCAAGCGTGTATTTGCCATCGACAAAGATATTATAGAAGCCCTGGCGTTTTTGGGGCGTGATTTTAGTTATTACCGGCATACAACTTAAGCGGTAGATTGCTGTGAACGGATAGTTTTTTCGATTTCAGCCATAACTTTTGGGTGGTCCTTCAAGAATTGCTTGGCGGCCTCGCGACCCTGACCGATCTTTTCTTCTTTGTAAGCAAACCAAGAGCCAGACTTTTGAACCAACTCCTGTTTAACTGCCAGGTCCAAAAGATCGCCAGCCTGAGAAATGCCTTCGTTATACATAATGTCGAATTCGGCAATCTTAAAAGGTGCAGCTACCTTATTCTTTACTACTTTAACCTTGACGTGATTACCAATCATATTGTCGCCGTCTTTGATTGTTTCGGTACGACGAATATCTAGACGAACCGACGAATAATACTTAAGAGCATTTCCGCCCGATGTTGTTTCGGGATTACCAAACATTACACCTATCTTCATACGGAGCTGGTTGATAAAAATCACTGTAGTCTTGGATTTGGCTATAACCCCAGTTAGCTTGCGCAAGGCTTGGCTCATTAAGCGAGCTTGCAAACCCATATGACTATCCCCCATATCTCCTTCTATTTCAGCCCGAGGCACAAGAGCGGCAACCGAATCTATAACCACAATATCAACTGCACTACTACGCACTAAGGTTTCGCAAATCTCCAAAGCCTGCTCGCCGGTATCTGGCTGAGATATAAGCAGGTCATCTAAATTAACACCGATCTTCGCGGCGTATTCGGGGTCAACGGCATGCTCTGCATCAATAAAAGCAGCGAGGCCTCCCTTTTTTTGGACTTCTGCTACGGCATGCAAAGCTAGAGTAGTCTTACCGCTAGATTCTGGTCCGTAAATTTCGACTATTCGACCTTGAGGCAGACCCCCGCCCAAAGCCAAATCTAAAGACAAGCTGCCAGTTGAAATCGTTTCTACTGCCACCTTCATGCCTTCGCCTAGCTTCATAATTGAACCCTGACCAAACTGTCGCTCAATCTGCTCTACGGCCAAATCAACCGCCTTTAATCGAGCATTCTTTTCGTTTGCTGCTGAAGCTGCCACTTTCTTTTCCTCCTTAGTCGTTGTTGCTGTTGCCATGTTACCCTCCTTGTTCGGTTATTGTTCTTAAATACTATACCGAACACTCTACGAACATGTCAACAATTATTAATACTTTTCTATTTAACCAAACTGTATACCACAATGAAAGCTGAAGAACTAATTATCATGATCTGACTCATAGCCCTTTAATAGTTCGATATCCTTTAAGTCCTTTTCCCTGCCTGAGCTTTGCTTGAACCACTTAAGGTGATTTATGGACTGGAATGGGTATCCTTCGATCGTTTCAGACTGACTTACTTGCTCCGTAATAGTTGGTGCACCTGGTATCGGATCAGCGAAGGAGTCATCACAGAACAATTCTATATTATTTGCCAACCTAATCTTTCTAACTCCACCTTCTACCAATATTGGATATACTTTAGACAACTTATTCCAAAGAACTTTGGTTACCCCGAGATCAATGTCGCTCATCATTCTGATTCCACGAATAGAAAGCGGGCCACTGCCAGTAATAACATATTCATTCTTTGGCAGACTAAATTTATCCAGTTCACTTAAGAGTTCCAAGGTTTTGGACTTAGTTAATTGATGCTCTGTGCTCATCGGAAGTTTGTAAAGTTAAGCGGCATATCCAGATCAGAAGCACGCAGAACGCTCATGACGCCCTGCAACTCATCCTTACTTTGGCTTGTCACTCGCACTGCCTCGCCCTGAATTTGCGCCTTAGCCTTAGGGTATTTTTCGCGCAACAATTTGGTAATCTTCTTGGCTTTCTCTTGGTCCAAGCCCTGCACCAACGGCAAAGTTTTTTTATACAGCATCCCAGACTGTATTACCTCAGCCGACTTATCTAGATGCTTTAAATCCACCTCTCGCTTGAAAAACTTCGATTCTAGAACATCAACAATGGTCTCTAGCTTAATTTCGGAGTTAGACTCTAGTTCGATTGTTTGTTTTTCCTTATCATAACTAATCTTTGAGCCAGTTCCCTGGAAGTCATATCTGGTCTGAATCTCACGTGCCGTCTGATCAACAGCATTGTTCATTTCGGATTGATCAAACTCACTTACGATATCGAATGAAAAAGATTTACTCATTTTACCTCCGTGTCTTTAGTAAATATTATATCCTGTTTGGCCTCGCCCTGCTTACCTATGGAGCCCAAATCTTTGTCTACCTCGATTGAGTTAGTAAATCGAATCTGGGTACTACCAGCGTTACTGGTGGTTATCTTGATTCGTTCCTTGGCAGCAAATAGCTGCTTACTTCCAGGTAACATCGTACCCTTAAAAGAACTCTGGCCATCAGCCTCGACAGTAATAAAGGCAGCTTGATCACTAATAGCTACCAACACTTCTACACCATCGAACTTCTCGCTCTTTACTCGTACGGTCGCCGGCTGAGCACCGCCAGACTTTGATTCAACTATAATTGTTTTGGTAGATTCTTTACCAAATTTGTTTTTTGCAGTGATCTTGATTTGATTTGTACCGTCTACTAGGGTTACTCGCTCGCTAAATGACCCATCCGGGGTGGTTAGGATTGGCGAATCGTTAATGAACATATCCGAACCACCGTCAACCTCGCCACTAATAATTACATAGCTAGTATTAACTACACTCTTTTCTTGGTTGGTTAAGCTGATTATGGGCGGGGTTGAGAGCTGGCTTAGTTGCCAGCCAATATAGCCCACCATGATTAATACAAATAAGCTCGTGAGGACCACTAGGATCGATCGTGGTGTCATGGTGTATGTTTGAGAGTCGATAGGCTTTAAAGTCCTGGCAGTTGCCTTATTAACGCCTGAGTTGGCATCATAAGTATGCCGCTCCTGCGAGTAGAGCTTTAAAATCTCTTTAGTATCAAAGCCGAGGTGTTCGGCGTAATTTTTTACATAGCCTCGACTATAAACATCATCGGCTAGGCTTGCATAATCTCCAGCTTCGATTAGCTTGAGATATTTAGTTCTGATATGAGTATCACGCTCGATATTATCAAGGCTTAGATCTAGCTCTTTGCGACGTTTTTGGAGTAGCTCACCAAGCCTCAGGCCAGTTCGACCTAAAGATACTTTTTTGTTTTGTGAATTAGAGTTCTCATTCGGTGCCACTCGAGCCTCCACCTATATCATCCAAGCTAGACACAAGCACCTCTCGAGGCCTTGCTCCATCAGCCGGACCGACCACCCCCCTATCTTCAAGGATATCGATAAGTCTTGCGGCTCTCGCATACCCAACTCTTAGTCGACGCTGTAACAGACTGGCCGATGCCTTGCCACTCTGT
>CAYSEY010000059.1:0-5297 GCA_964430405.1 uncultured Candidatus Saccharibacteria bacterium | reverse complement strand
CGAGCCCAGTGCCATTACCACTACGTGGTTCTTGCTTCGTTTTTGCACGATTCCACCAATAAAGTAAGCCGCAACTGGTCCACTCAGCAAGAGTATTGCACCCCATACGCACAGCACCAATAACATCAGTGGCAAGCCAACAAAAGTAAATGCCAGCACCACCAATACAAACGGCACCACGAATAACGTAACTACACCAGCTAGCAGAGTTTGCCCAGTTTGTTTCCGTATCACATCGGTAGTTCTTACAAACAAAGCAGGGAAGAGCAACACACAAGTTAGCGATACGATCATCAGCGATACTAATAATAAGCCGAACAAGAACGCCATCGACACTAGGTATCCGGCCATGCTAGTTTCTTGGTTCGAAACTTCAACGCGATTGGTTTGCCCAGCTATAGTCACACTGCCAGTCTTACTTAGCTCATTACTACTTCTATAGCTAACATCGCCACCAATACTAGCACCGGAGTTGAGATACAAGTTTGTAACTGTACCCATCAAGTTCCGACCAATCACCGCACCAACGTTGGCAGTCTCGCCAAACAACGTTACATCTCGACCAACTTTGCCATAGAGCTTCATCTCGTTTGCGGTCATCAATAAGTCCTGGCCGATATTGCTATTACTATCTAGCGCAATAAGTTCACCAGCCAGCATCGCCCCACGGCTAATATTAGCGTTCAATAAAACGTTCGAGCCAGCAACCCGCACACTACCATTTACGGTGCCGGTTATTTTTACACTTGTACCAGCACAGAACACGTCACCATTAATAGTCCCAGAAATTGTTATTTGCTCACCAAAGCAATACACATCGCCATTTACAGTGCCTTCGATGTTAATATTTGTACCACCTGCAAATAGGGAAGTGTCGACCACTTCGCCAGCCTGCACTGTCACGTTCTCATCCGTACGAACCGATTTAGCCTGCGCCACACTAAATGTACCTATGCCGAATAGTGCTACTAGAGCCAGTGAGGTAATGATTATCCAACGTTTCATATTGAGCTCCTTATATAGTCTTATTATAGCAAACACTCCAAACAGAGCTTAACTATATATAAATCAACAGATGCCTTAACCTGTACATATGTGTGTATTTGTTGTATAATTAGCTTATTATGTGTGGAAGATTCGCCTTGCTTTATGATCACGGTTTTTATGGCGATTTTCGTTTGCAAGACGACGATCTCAAAGCCAAGCCGGAAATTAAAAGTAATTACAACGCCGCCCCGGGCCAAAACCTGCCAGTTATCACGGCGGGCGATAAGGGCAATACCATCGAGCTAATGCGCTGGGGAATGATTCCGCATTGGGCTAAGGATCCTAAGATCGGTTATAGCCTTATTAATGCCAAGGCCGAAACTCTAGCCGAAAAACCCACCTGGAAGCATCCCTTTAAGCGTCAGCGCTGCATTGTGCCGGCCAGCGGGTTTATAGAGTGGAAACGCGAAGAAACCACCAAAACCCCGTATTTCATTAAACTCCAAGACCGGCCGTACTTTGCCTTCGCGGGCTTATTCGATATCTGGAAAGATGCCGAAGGTTACGAGCATAAAACTTTTAGCATAGTTACTACTGAACCCAACACAGCAGTTGCCAGCATTCACAATCGCATGCCGGTAATCCTAACGCCCGAGCAAGAAGACGTATGGCTCAGTCAAGAATCTAACGAACAGCTCGAGCTCTTAAGTGATTTATTGAACCAAAAGCCCCAACACCAAATGGATATCTACCCAATCAGCACTGATATTAACAATGCCAAGAACAACCATCCGGAGCTACTTCATAAGTCAGCTTAGTTTAGGTGTTATAATTTAGTTCATGAATTCCAAGCTAGCAGAGCGTCCGGTACTAACTTTCGATATGGCTGTTCGGCAAATGACCGAGATGGCAATTATGCTACCGCTTGGCCGACAGGAATACACTAAGCCATTTACTAAGCTCATGGATAGCCTTAAGTTAACTCCTGCCGATACAACCTACTTAAAGCGTATCGACCACGCCAAAATTTTTAACGACAAAGAGCGGGCCGTTTTACTAAACGAAGCCAATGGTTATTTATTAGCACTATTCATGTATTACACCACTCAGCTACAGGATTATACAGACTGGCAACAAAACTCCGATGCAAGGCTCAACCAAGCACAGTTGTACGGCTTAGTTATGGATAATGCAATTTATTCCAGCCTTTATAGCCTGGGCTGGAGTGATGAAGCGAAAGTTATCAAAGAGAGCAAGCGACTATATAGAACTTATCAAAAATACATTAAGGCCCGCACAGTCGATAGAGTATATCTGCATGATTACAGCTTTGCGCCGGTGTTTAAAGAAATGCTTATTACCAACGTCGGCAAAAGAATCGAACTCACTCCTGGCCAGACCAAGCTAGTTAGCAAATATGCCGATAAGCTCCACAGTTGCGCCAAAAAGTACTTTTATTACACACAGAAGCACTGCCGGGTAGTAGGGATTAATGTTGTTATCCCAGCCAAAGCTTTTAAGGGCGTTCAATAGGATTTAATGCTCTAACTATTGATTATTAGTGCTATTTATAGTATAGTTACGTTCTAATTTTCGCACCAACCAAAAACCTACCTGGAGGTAGTAAACCATGTCACGTACCGCTTTCGATTCCGAAGTGAACCAAGCCTGCCAGCTGGCGATGCTGCAGATGTCCATCGAGCAAGATCTGGAGCCCAATGCTGCCATCCTTGCTCAGGTCGTGCGTCAGGTTGCAGTGCTGAGCGACGAGACGGTCACGTTCATCTGCAACGAACTGAACAAAACCGGCTACCAGATGGATGTCGACTCCGTCACCCTGGAGATGACCGGCGTACCGTTGCAAAACCTCACCCCGGCCGAGATGACCAAGCTGATGCTGCGCGCCTACCTCACGGCCGCGCTCATCCGGGATGCCGACACCAGGTTGGAACTGCTTTTGCAGGACGTCACCATCAGCGGCAGGGCCTAAAGCCCAACGACACACCTCACAACCCGTAGCAAAGTTTGCTACCAGCCCCGCCACCCGGCGGGGTTTAATTTTGGCTTGTAATTTGTAGCGATTTATGGTATTGTTTGCGTCTATTCGCCATACGTCGAAGGGACCACAACAATGCTACTACAATTTGGCTCAGATGAAGCCACTCGGCTACTGGAGCTCACCGGCTCTGGGGCCGAGAGGGTGGAGGTGTACCGCAATTTCGTCGCCATCGGTGCCAGTCGTTGCACCGGCATACTCAGATCGGTCGGCCATGATGAGATCACGCAGATGCAAACGCGTCTGCTGGAGCTGGAGATCTGCGGTCAATCGCTATCGGTGGTAGCCCAGCAGGCGTTCTACTACGGCGCCCTCACCACTGTGCTCAACGAGCTGCTGACCAACCAAGCCGACCAGCTGGCTACCAACCTGCTCCAGGAATTCCTCACCGAGCACTCGGTGCTTACCGAGGCCGAGTTCGTGGAGGGCATGGATCAGTTGATCGCCGAGGCCCGCCGCAGTGGCGCTTCCGAGGCAGATATCGACCGCATGGAAGCCAAACGCAACGACATGGCCGAACTGGCTACCGAGCTGGCTTCCGAACACATGTAGAGAACCGCAGTCCGTCGTGGGCGGGGGGTGGCACAACCCCCCGCCCCCCCCATTTTTATTAAACGCCATAAAATGCATAGTTTATGTATTTATCGGGGGTGTAATCAATATCTTGCAGAGAGAGTACTGCTGTATCTTGGTTTAGTAGCTTTTCGGCCTTAACTATATGGAAATCGATGCCGGGGATACGGGGTAGTTTTTGAAGTGCTGTAATGCCATCGAGCCATTTGTGCTCTACGCCTGGTTCGCACACCACATCGTTACTATCGGTAAAGACTGCAAAGTGTAGGCCAATAGAATCGCCATAGTGGTAGGAATTAATAAACAAAATATCGTCGGTTATATCCAGCCCAGTTTCTTCCTTAATCTCGCGGGCTAGGGCACCGGCTACAGTCTCGCCAATTTCAACCTTGCCGCCGGGGAAGGCCCACAACCCACCAAACTTTTTGGCTTTATCATGCCGGCGAATAACCAAAAACTTATCTTTGTTATATATTGTGCAGGTCACAACTGGAGTTGGCTTGGCTATCTCATCCATATAGGTTATCTTATACCTAAAATACATAGATATAAAACATTGCTGTTTTTGTTCTAACAAACAGGGTAAAATATTCGTAATGGATGAAATCAAAAAATACTTACACGATATACAAATAGCCTACGAGACTGGACATGCTCAAGAGCTCGCTTATAGACCGGCATTATCGAAATTATTTGAGAACTTTGAAAATATAATTGCTATCAACGAACCAAAGTCTTCGGAGTATGGAAGGCCTGACTATATTTTTCAGGAAAAGTCTAACCCGCTAATTATTCAGGGTCACGCAGAGACCAAGGACCTTGATGCAGAACTAGACAAAGCCGAAAAGTCACCACAGTTGAAAAAGTACTTTGGTTATCCGAATCTTTTCTTGACAAACTTTCTGGAGTTTAGATTTTATAAAAACGGGGTTAAATATAAAACTATTTCTATAGGTAGCCTAACGGATGGCGTTCTGGATTTGCAGCCAAAAAATGGCGACGTACTTATCCGAACTTTAAAAAGTTTTTTTAGTCTCCCACCCGAAAAGATAACTTCAGGGAAGAGACTATCCGTGATAATGGGTGATAAGGCCCAGCTAATTAAACATCACGTCATAACAAGCTTAACCGAGGAAGAATTGAAAGATTCTGACTTAGAAAATATATACAACATGGTAAAAGAACTCCTTGTACGAGATCTGGACCACGAAAAATTTGCTGATATGTATGCCCAAACACTGGTATATGGTTTATTTATTGCGCGCTACCAAGACAAGAGTCTTATTACATTTAATCGTCAAGAGGCAAGAGATTTGGTGCCTAAAAGCAACCCACTCTTACGACAATTCTTTGATCACATAGTTGGTCCCGATTTCGATTCCAGCCTAGCATATATTGTTGACGATTTATGCGAAATTTTTAATGTTAGTAATGTTGCTGAGATTGTCCACAAGCATCTAAACATTGCGCAAGAATTTGATAATCCAAAAGACCCGATTATTCACTTTTACGAGGATTTTCTAAAAGAATTTAACCCACATGAACGTATTAAGATGGGCGTATTTTTTACACCAATACCAGTGGTTAAATTTATTGTTAAGCACATAGACAAATTACTAAAAGAAGATTTTGAAATAAAAGATGGCCTAGCTAATACGGATAAAAAAACTATTGAGATCGA
>CAYSEY010000058.1:332-5437 GCA_964430405.1 uncultured Candidatus Saccharibacteria bacterium | reverse complement strand
GGATCATCTTCCTGCATGGAAAAAGTTCTATTAAGGAACCTTCGCCCCAGCCAAACTGGACAACAGATATTAAGACCCGGTTCTATGACCGGTTTTTTTGTTGCAATTTTCTTCCTTACAAATATGCAATTATTCTTTAAGACCGTACTTTCTATGGCAACTTAGCGCCTTTTTCTGCAACCGGGTTCTGTGACCTCACAGAAATCAAAAGTTGTGGTAGAGAGCACTTTTAAGATTATCCGAGTTCGGCCCGGGTACTTAATAGTATTTAGTTATGTTTTTGAAGATCTGTTCAATATGTTACAATCAGGCCATGTTTTATAATCTGAAAAACAGCTTTATTAGTCTTTTATTAATCAGTATTCTGCTCGTTAGTTCACTGGCTTTTCTTACCCATCACTCAATGCCATCGAGCAACAATGTAGATTTGGGTTGTAGAACGACCTGTTTTACTGAATCAGCTAGCACCCAGGTAGTGGCAATGCCAGAAAAGTTGAATATATTACTAATAGTCGCTTTACCTTTACTAATGGCAGCTGTTGTATATTTTTCTAGCAATTTGCCAGGCAAACATAATCTGGCTTATCTACATAACACAGGGCCGCCACTCTACAAAAGGTTCGAAGTCTATCGTATTTAAAAACTCCTTTCTTAAAGTTTTGTAATTTTAACAAAGGAGTAATTATATGAAAACGAAGATAAAGCCTATATTAATAGGCTTGGCAGTGGTCAGTATAGTCGTATTCATCGGCTACGCTCTCACTAGACCAGAAACTGCTCCCGAAGATCCAAACAAGCCAGCAGGATCATCAAAAGTTAGTGATAAAGGTTCGAATAATGTATATGGTAAGGCCGACAGCCCAGTCATCCTGACAGAGTTTGTCGACTTCCAGTGCGAAGCCTGCCTAGGCTACTACCCACACGTTAAGGAAGTTAAAGAAAAATATAAAGACAAGGTTAAATTCCAGATTCGCTACTTTCCTATAACCTCAGGGCATAAGTTTGCAATGAAAGCGGCAATAGCTGCTGAAGCAGCAGCTCGCCAAGATAAGTTTTTTGCCATGCACGACAAACTATTTGAAGGCCAAAAGACTTGGGAACAAACAACTGACCCACAAAAGTACTTTGATCAGTACGCCAAAGAAATTGGCTTAAATATGGATAAGTACAAGAAAGACTTAGAAAATGAAGACGTCGTGGCAGTGATTAATCGAGACTTGCAGGATGTTACCGAGCTCAAAGGTGAAGGTACCCCTACTTTTCTACTAAACGGCAAGAAGATCGAAAACCCCGGCCCTAGTGTTGAGAAGCTGTCCAGCTTATTAGACCAGGCACTACAGGGTCAATAATCGTGTAAAATAGTTAGATATGCCAAATCAAGACAAAATTAAGGCAAGTCATAAAGTATCCAAAGCACCTCGTATCCTAAAATGGGCACTAGGTTGCTTTGGAATACTTTTAGTAGCAATTGTACTGTTTGTAGGTTTTGTTTACCTTTCCTCACCCACTAGTATTCGTAATCCAAAACTTGAACACTATCATTTTCGCATGCAAATAATAGTTGATGGCAAGGCTGAAGACTTTAGTACTGAAGGCTATCAGACTGGCTATAGTAAAGACCAGTGCAATGCCAAGCTACCAGAACAGCCAATCCACTTTCATGATAACAAAGACCAATTTACTCATATTCATTGGGAAGGCATGACGGGCGGTATGGTGATGAAGTATTACGGTTGGGATTTTATTGGTGGCCTGCCAGGTAAGCTGGGCTACAAACTCGATAAGCTTACTGACCCGCAACCTGTCACCATCCATGGCAACTATCTTCCCAAAATTCCAAAAGATGCTAAGTTTTATGTATATGTAGGTGATGCGAATGGCTACCAAGAGCGGACTTTTGAAGAGTGGAAGAACCAAGACTTAGAGAAGTTCTTTGGCACAACAAGTAACTTTCCAGCTCACGAGCAAAATAAGCAATCCAGCCTGCTTGATAAAGTATTCCCGAAAGCCTTAGCCCACGGCGGAGCAGATGATGGCAATGACGGCGAAGTTGGAGAAGAAACTCAAGAACAGAAACTAACTCGAATTAATAACTTAGTTGGCAATGTGGTTATTTTTGTACAAAAAGACCCGCCAACTGACCAGCAGATCAAAGATCGCTTCAACAAGCTTGAACCATTAAGCGATAGTACTTGCGGTGGGTAACAACAAATGAACCAGGCAATAGTCTTTACCGCTAGCTACCTTTTTATAACCTTGCCTCTACTATGGGTAGTAAGTTTAGTATTGCTTAAAGACAACAAAAAACTACTGACACAAGGCTTCTTAGCAGCAGTTCTTGCAACTCCAACTGCCTTTGCATTAGTCTGGGTTGCCTCAAGAATCACGTACAGCTCACGTCCGTTTGTAGTTAACAACTTCACACCTTTGATACCTCACGCAGCTAACAACGGTTTTCCATCAGACCATACAACCTTTTGTATGTTCTTTGCTAGCTTGGCGTTTTATAACAACAAGAAGCTCGGGATTGCTGGGTTCACACTTACATTACTAGTCGGACTTTCAAGAGTTGCGGCTGGAGTACATTCTATCACTGATATAATTGGTGGCTTGGTTATTGGCTTTGTTGCTGCAACTGTTGGCTATTACTTGAGTGAGTTTATAGTTAAAAAATATCCCAAAAACAGTAATAGGTCGCAGGAGTCAAAGCAACTGGAATAAGCTTAGTAAACCAACATTTTACATCACTTCTTTGCTAAACTAATACTATGCACGACCACGAACACAAAACTTCAAAAACCAGTAAATTCATAATAGGCTTTGTTCTCAATACTGGCTTTACTATCTTTGAATTTATCATCGGTATCATGGCTGGCAGCTTGGCGCTTATTTCTGATGCCTCTCACAATTTAACTGACTCACTGAGTATTGTGATTGCTTTTGGTGGGGAACGAATCTCAAAACGCCAAGCCAATGATAGTAAAAGCTATGGCTTTGGGCGGGTATCGATTATTACCGCACTAATAAATGGCCTGTTGTTGTTTGGAGTAGCGGCATACATTTTCTATGAAGCATATCTACGCATACTCAACCCCGAGCCAGTTAAAGGCGGTTTGGTGGCAATCGTGGCTTTAGTTGGAATATTTATCAATGGCGCAGTCGCACTACTGTTTTATAAAGATAAAGACGACTTGAATGTACGTAGTACTTATCTAAATATGGCTTTTGATACACTTTCATCTGTAGGAGCACTTATTGCCGGATTAATTATTCTATTCACAGGCAACTCTCTTGCGGACCCAATCATCGGTATTCTAATTGGCTGTATGTTGGTTTATAGTGCTTATGGGGTGGTACGAGACGCCTTACATATCTTACTCGAGGGTACACCTAAAGATATTGATACAAAAGAGGTTCAGAAATTAATCGAAGAATTCGATCATGTTAAAGCCGTTGACGATTTGCATATATGGTCAATCTCGTCTGGCTACCTAGCACTCAGCTGTCATATTGTGATCGATGAAGCTAATGCTAGTGTGAGTATCAAACAAGTTAAAAAGATCAAAGAAGCACTACTCAAAAAGTACAAGATCCAACACGCTACTATTGAGACTGAACTGGAGCATTGCGACCCAGAACACTAGAGCTGCTGTTGTAGTGTATAATTAAAGTTCTTACCTGGAACACAACGCCCTAAACTATAGTGAGCCAGGTGGTGGGGTATCTTTAACGAAAAGGTTGATAACCACTCCATTATGTGATTACATAGCCTACTATGAACAAAACACGCATTATTTTAGTTGTTTGTTTGGTGGTTATTATTTTAGCAACTGTTGTTGCAGGGATTTTGCTTATCAGAAATTCTAGCAGCTCTCAAGCCAATCAAACTAAGCAATCTAATAACAATCAAACTTCCAGCTCAAACCAAGAACAATCTCAAGGGATTAGCCTAGATGAGGTTGCCAAACATACCGGTAAAGACGGAAACTCCTGCTGGGTTGCTGTGGACGAAACTGTTTACGAAATCAGCGGCTTTGTCCTTTGGTTAGAAGGTGACCATAAACCATCGGGTGGACGTGCAAAATGTGGTAAAGACTTAAGTGAAGTAATCAAACAATCGCCTCATGGTAAATCCAAGCTCAAACTACTAAAAGAAATTGGGCCACTTCAGCAATAGTTAACCTTATATGTTACAATCTGACTATGATTTCTAGCCTAAAAAGTAAGCTAATCACGTTACTAGTCGCTGCAGTTGTGTTGATTGGCGCGTTTGCGTTTTTGACGCACCACCCCATGTCTATGAATGATGAAGATGGTCACTCTGGGTGTGATGCTACTTGTCAGATTGCTTGCTTAAATCAAGCAGTTAGTAACGTGTTTGCTATACCAACTCATTTCGATTCCTTTGCATACGTTTTACCACTAGTTAGTTTGGCCTTTGGTCTAATGCTGATTGGTCACTTCAGAACCAAGTGTGATGCATTCATGTATGGTCTAGGGCCGCCTCTTTATAAAGTTTTTGAGTCTTATCGTTATTGAAATCTCCTTTTTCTGTAAAATGCACTTTACAAACTAAGGAGAAAATGTGAAATCTAAAATATTGCTTATTGTGATAGGCATAGCCGTAATTGGTACAGTTGGGTTTATCGGGTATGCTCTTACTCGTCCCGATAGCCCACAACAAGCTCAAGATCAAAATAAACAATCAAAGTCGTCCGACCCCAATGTGGTTTCAGAAAACGGTTTACACTATCACCCGCAGTTAACAATCTATGTTAATAGCGAAAAAGTAACTATCCCAACAAACATCGGTTTATCGGAGGCTAAACATAAGAGCCCACACACTCATGACGAAAAAGGTGAGCTTCACTGGGAGAATGAGGGTAAAGTTACTAAAGATGATTTGAAATTAGGCAAGCTATTTGAAAACTGGGGTAAGAAATTTACATCTACTCAACTTCTAGACAAGGCAGATCCAAGTGGAACAAAAATCACCATGACCGTAAACGGCCAACCTAACACTGAGTTCGGTGACCATTTAGTGGCCGATAAAGAGCAAATAGAAATTAAGTATCAAGATTAACAAATGAAGGAGAATAGAATGA
>CAYSEY010000058.1:0-322 GCA_964430405.1 uncultured Candidatus Saccharibacteria bacterium | reverse complement strand
TTGGTAGGTGTTTTACTAACTGTCTTCGTTGCGACCATATCAGTAAATACTAACAACCAAGCCATGATGCGAATGATGGGCATGAATACAAATAGCGCGATGAACGATTCTTCAATGAGCATGGATGATATGACCAGTGAGCTCAAAAATAAGTCTGGCGAAGAGTTTGACAAGGCATTCTTGGCCCAAATGATTATTCACCATCAAGGTGCTATCGATATGGCCAACTTGGTGCTGCAAAAATCAACTAAGCCAGAGCTGCGTAATCTAGCTAATGAAATCATTGCCGCTCAGACCAAAGAGATTAACCAAATGAAGACCT
>CAYSEY010000057.1:0-5487 GCA_964430405.1 uncultured Candidatus Saccharibacteria bacterium | reverse complement strand
TAATCTTCTGAAGAACAATACTATTTGATCCCAGATTGTCGGTGGAGCACTGGGTAATGTTGCCGAACCAGAGCTAACATTTGCTTGCTGCTGAGTCTGTTGAGCGGGTTGCTGTGGAGAAACATTTGGTGCAGGTGAAGTTTGCTTAGCAAAAACTATAAAACGTCTCCAGCTAGTGCCGGGAGGAGTGCAGGTGATCAATGTAGAGGTGGGTTCACTAGTTTGATTAAGAACACTCAAGTCTGTTGGTGCCACAACCTTAGTTTCGGTAACTGTGTATACGTATTTGCGCGAATTATAATGTATCTCGTAGGTATCTCCAGGTACTAACTTTTCGAGCAAGACGAACACAAACTTAAAATTACCAGCCTCCCACCAATCATTACTAGAATGACCAAAAAACACACTATTACCAACTTCCCCGGGATATGCAGTACCGTAGTAATGTACCACTCCATCCCTCAATGCCCTAAGGACGTCGATCTCATTGTTGGTGTCAATAAATACGAGCGGTGCAGTTACACCTATCTTAGGAATAATTATTTCGTTTTGTGGACCAACTACCTCGCCCTGTGGCTGGGTCGGGGCTGGAGTTGGTTCGACCGGGTTTGTCGGAGTTGGCTGATTTGTGTTGGTCTGAGTGTCTGTACTAGGCTTATTAAATAGATAAATAAATTGAGATATAAAAAACTGTGAATAGAATATCAATAAGAACACCAAGACTGTACCAACAACAAGCTTTATATTGTACCAATGCTTGTGCTTACGAATTTTATTAAGTTTAGTTAACGCTTTTTGTTGCTTAGACGAAAGATTATATTTAGAAGGATCTGCATTGGCTCTAGGAATCAAATTGATCTTCGGTTTTTTTGTAACCAGTGGTGCGGGCACTTTTGACGCGTACATACCAGGATCATTATTGGTCTGTGAGTTTTCTGTACCTGTTTGCATATCGTGTGACGCCTGTACTTGTGGTGCGGGTTTTTCTGGTAAACCCAAACTAACCTCTTGACCTTCTTCGAGCTGGAAGTTGTCATTTAGGGGCGTTAGTTTTTCTCCTGACTCTGAGTTTTTTTGGTCATCCATTAGAAAAGCTTTTGCTTGCTCTGCCTCTATTATATATAATACTTGCGTAAGTACAGCGTTGATCGGCTATTTTTTTCGCCAGAGTGGTGGAATTGGCAGACACGCACGACTCAAAATCGTGTGCTCGCAAGGGCGTGTGGGTTCGACTCCCACCTTTGGCACCATCAAAACTGACTTTGCAAGAAATCCTTAAGCAGTTGAGGATTTTTTTGTTTTTGAAAATGGTTTTTATACAAATCACCCGCTGCAAGAACGTATTTAATCCATCCATTCTCTAGTGGGGCACTCCGATCGGATAGCAAACTAATCAGTATCGACAAAAAACCCGAACTATCAATCCTATCTATGCTATTAATAACCACAGCTACAGTATCTGTTGATAAAACAGCCAGAATTTGATGGTCCTCAATACATAGAACATTAGCATCTAATTTTGCACTTTGTCTGCTTAGTAACTCTGCCTTAAGAAGTAGCCCCGTAGTACCCGCATGTAGTCGGTATTTTTGGCCAAAACTGAGCAATTTTTTTGTGGATCCAGCTAAAATAACATTTCGCCCTAACATCTTTTCAAGCCCCGGAAACTTAAAGGTTGACTCGGTTAACACCACCAGTCTTTGATAGGATCCTAAGACACGCTCCAGCAGAAGTTGCATAGAAGAGTTGAGCTCCAGACCAACCCCTGCTATTAACGCATGGCAATCTGATATTATTGATAACGCCTCTTCACTGTTATCGTAGTGCATTTTACTCTTTGTCGAGAGATATATATCAGCAGGAAGTCCAACGTCTCGTAAATGATCATCGGCAATCAATACCGGATTATGGTTCATAGCGCTGATTATCATATACGCCTGTTGCACTTCGAACAGACTAGAGTTTCTACCTGCGAGAATTGCAATGTTTCTTTTTCGTAAACCACTTACTGGACGTTCAAAAAATACCGATTGATACTTCGAACTATCCACATCGATGTCTGTCAGAATCTTCAAGACAGACTACACTCCTACGAATATTTCTAAGAGTTTCTTATCTAGTAGCCTTGACAGTTCAAACTTCTGATGATGATCTAGTACAATTTTTAAGCTTTTAAACAATCCACCTATTACAGCCGATACTTCTGCCGTATCGGTCTTTTGTAATTCCATAGTAAGCCTCTCGAACATTACAGAATGCTGATCAATACGACCCACTTCTTTGATCCTGTTAAAAAACAACTGCTGTTTTGGCCTTAAGTACTCTGGTATGTTCGATAATAATAACTCTCGTTTCTCTACAGGTAACGTTAAATACCAGGCTTTTATAACTGCCTGTGCATGTGTCTCGGCCTGCTGGTCATTAATAGCGAGGCCATATTGTTTATTTAGCGCTAAAAAATAATCTGGCATTTCTAATCAATAGTATAATATATTATTATACTATATATTTTAATCAATTACTAGAGTTCGATTTGATGGTCTTAACTTTGTTCTCTGCTTCTTGTAGGTGAATCTCGATCTGGGCTGCCAACTCACTACCCCTATCGAACCGCCTGATTGCCTCATCCAGATCAACATCGTTGCTTTCTAGATACGCAGCGATCTCCTCTAGCTCTTTTAGAGCTTCGGAGTATTTAAAGTCTGAATGTAGTTTGTTCTTGCTCATCCTGATCTTT
Organism: uncultured Candidatus Saccharibacteria bacterium; assembly: GCA_964430405.1. Classification (GTDB taxonomy): domain Bacteria; phylum Patescibacteriota; class Saccharimonadia; order CAILAD01; family BJGX01; genus CAYSEY01. Next base: position 2,750 of record CAYSEY010000057.1, on the reverse strand, counting down.
ATTGGTAATTTTCTGTAAACATACTTCGCCTTGGTGTAATTGTAGCATAACCAAATCTTTCGGCCTAAAATCATCAGCTGACTTAACTACCTGTCCATCAATGCGCGCAATACTGTAACCCCGCGATAGAATTGCTCTTGGATCAAGCCCCGACAACATCCTTACAAGGTGTGTATGACGCAGCCGAGCACTTTCAACACACTGTTCGATAGCAGACGAGCAATATCGTATCAATTCTGCGTTATGTTGGCGCATAGCGGATATTCTTAACTCCAAACCGTGATAGTACCTACTAAGTAGAGCCCTATTAGCAGTTACCATCGTTTCGATCGCAGATAGCATTGCACCTTCATAGCGTTTTACTTGTGCACCAACCTCGAGCTTATCCGGCACTAGTCTTCTTGCAGCATCAGTTGGTGTTGCAGCTCGGACATCGGCCGCTAATTCAGCAAGAGAAGTATCGTCTTCGTGGCCAATTCCAACAATTATTGGTACTTTAGATCCAAAAACAGCCCTTACAACGCTTTCCATATTAAACGCCTGGAGGTCCTCAGCGCTACCTCCACCCCTTATAAGCACAACCGCATCATAATTAGCATGGTTGCGATTAGCATAATCAACTGCATCGATTATCTGGTCAGGTGCACCCTCTCCTTGCACCTGAACTTGTAGGTGATCAATGCTCAGCCCGCCCCATCGATCATCAATAATAGTAATAAAATCATTGAATGCTGCAGCCTGCTTGGAGGTTATCAGAAGCACTGTTGAGGGGAAGGCAGGTAGCAATCGTTTTCTTGCACTATCAAACAAACCCTCCTTTTGTAGTTGTGCTTTTAGAAGTTCGAATGCCCTCTTCACGCTCCCTTCGCCAGCCAACTCAACCTCACGTACCGTCAAGCTGAACTTTCCCCACTTTGTAAGCTGAGGAACAGATTTTACACGAATCATCATTCCATCCTCTAGCTGAGTCTTGAGTTGGAATATCGGCATAAAGCAACTCACCACACTCTGCTCGTCTTTCAGATCAAAGAACACCCACTTGCCTTGATTAACCTTAAAACTTGCTACCTCACCTTCAACCACTACTTCCGGATAAGCAAAGCTAAGTGTTTGGTTTAAAATAGAGTTGAATTCGCTTACTGTAATTGCTTCATTTTCCATCGATCATTGTCCGCTTATAAAAATACAGTCCGATCGGCAAGAACAGCCAAAGGGCAACTATCCGATAAACTATCGATGCCGAAAAACTAACATCGAAACTCAAACCCAACCCAACCAAAATTGCCACCATGCCTATTTCGTAAATACCAATACCAGATGTGAATATCGAAAGCATCGAAGCTAGCAACGCGATCAAAAAGGCAGCTATAATTACACCCGGGTTTGGCGCCACACCAAAAGCTATAAACACTAAGTATAGCGAAGCGATGTCAATGACTAGTGTTGCAAAACACCAAAAGAACGGCTTTATCAGCATCCGCCAGTCGTTTTTAAATTCTCTCAAGGTCTCGTATAGCTTGTTGATTAGTTCGTGAAGCTGTTCTTTTCCGAGACTATTGCGATGAATCTTTTTTAGTAGCCAGTTCGTTGGTCGTGTTAGGTAGTAAGTAAGCTTCTCAAAAACATTACGGTTCATTACTAGGCTGACCGACGCGACCGCAGCCACTAACAACATAATAAGCATAATCATAATAAGTCGAAAACTCACTTGCTCAATTCGCTGTGATAAAAACAAAAGCAATAAACTTAGTAACAGCAGAATAACAAAACTAATACCGGTAAACCCATACCAAAAACCCTGCGCCACTGTTGTTGTATGGGCCGACACCTTGTGTTTTCTAAGTCTTCCCCTGAGAATTGCTATTCCACTTAACCCGCCACTGGGAAATACGGTATTCGCAAAATTCATAGTTATTACATCTTTAAACAATACCTTAAAAGGAATATCGTGCTTGAAATTGTGTAGGTATGTTTGAAAATACTTTGTATTTGCCCAGTAGTATACATACCGTAAACCAACGACAAATATTAACACCCAAATATTTACATTCTTTATCACCTCCAAAAACTTCTGGAACTGCCCAAACTGTATTATTGCAATCACGACAATCGCAATCAGAGCCAAGAAAAAGAATAGATGTCTCAGTTTCATTCTTCTATTGTAACCCAAGCTCGCTAATATCTAGTACTCTGAGCTATAATTACTAAATGCAAATACTAATCACTGGCCGCGAGCAAAACCTAAGTATTGCTGAAGCTGAGTCACTTTTTGGCGACATCCAAATACTAAACTCTCAAGCAATTTCAACATTACAAGACGCCTCTATAGATATCAGCCGGCTAGGAGGTACTATTAAGATAGCAAGGAGATTCGAATTACTAAAGGATGCAGACCCAAAACTAATTATTGAATCATGCATAAAACAAGTTTTAGCCGATTCTCCACAAACAAAATTTAACTTCGGTATTAGTAGCTATGAGAACACAAAGCTCAACATATCAAAGCTTGGGCTATCAATGAAAAAGGAGCTTCAAAGCGTCGGGATGAAACCACGCCTAGTTAAGGGTAATGAAGATAATATTAATGCTGCAAGTATTAAGCACAATAAGCTAGCTTCCTCGGGCTACGAATTCCTAATAGTGGCGTCTAGCTCTGGAGTTCATCTAGCTCGAACCATCGCTGCCCAAGACGTTGATAACTATTCAAAACGTGATTACGATAAGCCTTGTAGAGACAGCAAGGTGGGCAT
>CAYSEY010000056.1:0-5565 GCA_964430405.1 uncultured Candidatus Saccharibacteria bacterium | reverse complement strand
GCTCGTTATTACTGCGCTCAATCTCTACCTTAGCAACCGATGCTCTAAAACCAAGCTTGTCAGAAACTAGTTTGCGAATTTGGATATCTTGAGCTACTGACTTTGCAAAGCTACGGTTATCAAACCACTTAGATTGCCAATTCTTAGTGTATCCCAAGCGGAAGCCGACTGGATTAATCTTTTGTCCCATTACTTTCGTCCTCGTTTCTTAGTTGTAATTTTAGTAGTTACCTTAGGCTTAGTAGTCGTATTCTTGTCTTCTACTTTAGCCTCTGACTTATCTGCTACCTTTGCTGCTGGTTTAGTATCGCCACTATCCAAAACTATATGCAAGTGCGCCATAGGGTGAATAATACGGCCATAAGCACCTCTGGCTCTTGGACGGCCACGCTTGAGTTTTGGACCTTCATCTACACGAATCTCGGAAACAACCAAGCTAGATGAGCTTAACTGATAGTTGTTTTCGGCATTCGCAATTGCACTTTTTAGACCTTGCCCAATCATACGTGCCGACTTTTGGGGCATATTTAGTAAAAGCTCTTGGGCGTCAACAGCTCGCTTTTCACGTACCAAATCGGCACCCAATCGGAGTTTTTGAGCTGATATGCGTAAATACTTGATGTTAGCAGCAACCTTCATAGTCTATTCTCCACCCTTACCTTCGGCCTTAGCTAATTTACCACCATGACCACGGAATTTGCGTGTTGGTGAAAATTCACCTAACTTATGTCCGACCATATTCTCGGTAATTAATACAGGAGTATGTACCTTGCCATTGTGTACAGCGATTGTTTTATTAACCATCTCCGGACTAATGGTGCTTGTGCGCGACCAGGTCTTAATAATAGTCTTATCATTAACCTCTAACGCCATTACTTTGCGCAGTAATTTAGGATCAATGAATGGTCCCTTTTTGCTTGATCGACTCATCTACTTCCTTCCTTTCCCGCGTCCACGAATAATCATAGCGCTAGTTGACTTACGGCGTCGTGTTTTAAGGCCCATAGCTACTTTACCCCAAGGCGTACGAGGTATTCGTCCTGGACCACTCAAACCTTCACCACCACCCATTGGGTGATCCGATGGGTTCATAGCCTTACCTCGCACACTAGGTCGTCGGCCCATTTTTCGTACACGTCCAGCACTACCTAATTTAATATTCTGATGATCGGCATTGCCTATCTGACCAATTGTTGCCATACATTGAACATGCACCAAACGAACTTCACCGGATGGCAATTTAATCTGAGCCCAATCACCTTCACGAGCTGCAAGCTGTGCGCGCGCTCCGGCACTTCTAGCCAACTGCCCACCTCGACCTGGTTGCATTTCGATATTGCAAATGGTCGATCCAACTGGAACGTCTTTAAGCTTAAGTCGATTTCCAGATTTGATCTCGACATCTTCGCCGGCAGATATTGATTTGCCGACCTTCATATTAGCAGTAGCCAGCACGTAGGCCTTAGTTCCATCTTCAAATCGAACTAGAGCGATGTTGGCAGATCGGTTCGGATCATATTCAAGAGCGATTATTTCGGCGTTTTTAGCGGCTGCAAAAACAAAATCTACCATTCGATATGCGCGCTTAACACCACCACCGCGGTGCCTAGTGGTAATTCGTCCTTGGTTATTTCGGCCTGCAGTCTTGGTCAGCGTTACTGTCAAACTCTTTTCGGGTTTCTTCTTTGTGAGCTCAGAGAAATCCATAACACTCATACCACGCCGAGCAGCTGTATTTGGCTTATATGATCGAACGGCCATTACTTCTTCTCCTCTTGGGTTATCTCAAAAACGCTAATCTTTTGACCCTTTTTTACGGTTACAAAAGCGCGCTTACTGTCTTTTCGCTTACCGGCTACACCCTTAAGTCGCTTAACTTTGCCCTTAGTAATGGCAATTCGAACCTGAGTTGCATCAACCTTGAACTGCTCTTTAACTGCCTGAGCTACCAACGGTTTGTTTGCGCTCATACTTACATTAAACATATAGGTGCCAGAGGCAGCCAATCGCATGCTTTTCTCGGTAATTACCGGCTTTAATACTACATTAATCATTTCTTATCTCCAGCTGGTACCGATTTTTTAGACTTGCTTTCTAACCATTTACTTAGCGATTCTAAGCCATTGGAGTCTATTAGTATGGTGTCAGCATCTAGAATTGCAGCGACATTCAGTTGGTTTACGGCCAAGAGCTTAACTCCAGCTATATTGCGTGCCGATGCGATAAATTTGTCATCGAGTTTAGTAGCGACTATCAGTATTAAACCTTCAGCTCCAATTTTATCAATCAGACCTACGACTTTTTGAGTACTATAATCACTTGCGGCAAACGCTTCAACGATCCTAATCTTTTCAACACTCGCACTAAGTGCTTGTTTAATACTAGATCGAACCATGCTTTTTGGCATACTCTTAGAGTAGTTTTCAATTCCGCTTGGACCAAAAGCCACACCACCGTGTCGCCATATTGGGTTACGGCTTGACCCGAATCGAGCTCGTCCGGTGCCTTTTTGTCGCCATGGCTTTTTACCACCACCCGAAACTTCTCCTCGGCTCAATACGCGCGCATTATTAGTACGGATGTTTGCCCAGTAGCGATTATAGGCAATTTTAAGCTGATTGGGGTTGGTTTCCACTTCAAAAATGGCCTTAGGCAATGTAACTTCGCCTTTTTTTGCACCTACTTTGGAGTAGCTATCAACTTTCATTATTCTTTTCCTTCCGACTTAGCAATCTCAAATGACTGAATCATCACAATACCTTTACGTGGACCTGGTACACTCCCGACAATCGCTAACAAGTTCTTTTCGGCATCAATCATAGCCACTTTTTGGTTCTTAATTGTTACCTTAGCGTGACCCATTTGGCCGGCCATTTTTTGGCCTTTAAAAACATGCTGTGGGTAACCAGCACCAATCGAACCCGGTGCACGATAATTATGGCTACCATGGGTCTTTGGACCACGGTGGAAGTTGTGACGCTTAATAGTACCGGCAAAGCCTTTTCCTTTGGATATACCAGATACAACCACATTCTCACCCACGTTAAACAAATCAACTTTTATTTCGTCGCCAACCTTAAGACTTGTATTTTCTACTTCCGCCTCCGCTACAACGTCATCAGTTCGCACTTCACGCAACACAGCACTCTTAGCTCCAGACTTCTTAAGCTGGCCTGCTCGGCTTTTTCCAATGTTTTTAGATTCTCCGAACCCAATCTGTACTGCACTATAGCCGTCGGTTTCAACAGTCTTTAAGCCAGTCACAATACAAGGCCCGACTTCAAGAACAGTAACGCCACTGCGTTTACCGTTGTCATCAAATATTTGAGTCATCCCGACTTTTTTTGCTAAAAGCGCTTTCATTTATCCTCTTTTAAATAATAAAACCTGAGTAAACTGCCCGGTTTCTATCTATCGACAGACCTGTGCGCTTCTCAGCTTTTACTTGCCCCACTGGGGTTTTGTAAATTCAGGGGTTATTGTATCAGATTAACACCAGGTGTGTCAACAATCTAAAAAGGCGCCATATCGGCGCCTTTTTAGTAATAAAGAATTTACTTCATTAATTGAATGCCGCCAATAATCGGTAGTGGCTTCTCTTCGCCATTTACGGCGTTCACTATACCGATGATAGCCAACACAATCGTGCCAAGCCACACCAAGCCTAGGATTGGGAACAAAATGAACCCAAACCCGCCCGTGAAAACAGCTACAAAACCAGCTATCCAATAAAGCACTGTAAGCGCAATTTCTAACGCAAACAAAGTAATACCCTGTTTAGCATGATACTGCGCAAACTTAGAATCCTTAGCAGCTAGCAGTGGTACTAACACTAGGATACCAAGGTAGGCCAATACGCCCATTAATTTATCGTTGTCGCCGCCGCTTTTTGCAGCTGGCTTCTTTTCTTCTGGCATGAGTTAAAACTCCTTTAGTTATGTTGTTATTAAATTAATTCGTTATAAATATAACCTGGTTCAATTGTATTACCGCTACCGGTTCTTGGCAAGCAACTTATTGTTAACCCTAGATTTGTACAATCTCACCTTGAAGTTTTTCCCGGAAGTAATTGTCGTGGCTAACATACAGTATTGCTCCACTATACTCAGCTAATGCCTTTTCCAATTCTTCGATACTTGGCAAATCCAGATGGTTAGTGGGCTCATCAAGTATGAGCAAATTGGGTTGGCCACAAAGCATTTTTATAAGTTGGAACCGCGCTTTTTGACCACCTGAGAGTTGGCTTAGCTTCAATTGTAGGTCAGTGCGAGGGTCAAATAAATATTGTGCCGCAATCTGCATTATTTTTTCTTGGCTAATATCAATATCGTTTTCATGATACACCTCAGCAATTGCATAACTAAGTGACTTAGAGAGTAAACTTGGGCTGATTTCTTGTTCATAGTAGCCCAACCTTAACCCTCGTTCGGGTTTTACGTAGCCGGAAAACACCTTAACTTCGGTCGGCTCTTGTTTGGTCGATTCCAGTATAAATTTGATTAAGCTCGACTTACCCGCCCCATTGCGGCCTCGAATTTCAACCCTACCACCGCTATTAAGCCCAAAAGACACCTTTGTAAACAGCGGATCTACGTAACCAATACTTAGCTCATGCACACTAAGTAAGTTGGTAAATTCGGCTTGGGTTTGATCTGTAGCAATAGTAATATTTTGCGTTTTGTACTTATCATACCTATCGGCGACTTTTTTTGGCATACTGTCTACAGATTGCTGGTCTATCCAGAATGAAGGCTTCACCATAATCTTTTCAAGCTCTGCAATTTGCTTTTCGAACCTGCGAACCATAGGAATAAACGGATTTGGATTTTTACTTGACCCAGCCTTTTTGCGGTTAGCTTCTTTGAGCTGTTTTTTGAGATTCTCCATCGTCTTTTGTTGGACTTCATAAGTGTTCATGCCAGCCACAGTAGCTAAGCCATTCTGGCTCAAATAAGCATCGTAATTACCAACAAACATCACTGCCTTGTGGTCTTTGATTTCGATAATCATATCTACATTAGCTAACACATCACGATCATGACTAACCAACACTACTGCTCCCTTAGTAGCGATTAACCAAGTTATAAACTCAGCTTTAGCCACATAGTCCATATGATTGGTAGGCTCATCGATAAGGGCTAAATCAACGTTAGATTCGGCAATCTTTACGAGCTCTACAAAGCGCTTTTGGCCACCAGACAGCTTTTTTAATGGGCCACGCGCCATCGTCTCATCGATTTGATACCGGTCTAGAGCTCTTAATACGTTTTCTTCGGCCCGATAATAATCTAGCTCAGCAAAATGTTCGAGGGCATCACTATATACGTTCAGCTGTTCCTCAGAAGGGTCACCTATAGCCGGATACTCATCAATTATATTTTTAAACTTCTCGTACCCTGGTAGCTCACTTAATACATAGCTAACAACTGTCATGTCTCCTACTTCGGAGTGTTCTTGCCGACTAGTGGCAATTCTCAGTCCCTTTTTACGCCATATTTCACCAATATATTCCTCGTCTTCACCATTTAGTAACCCAAGCAAAGTCGATTTGCCAACGCCATTACG
>CAYSEY010000055.1:0-5626 GCA_964430405.1 uncultured Candidatus Saccharibacteria bacterium | reverse complement strand
TAACTGTCACCTCGGGCACCACCGGAGCAGTAACAATTGACTCTGGCACTACTGGCGCTGTGAATGTTGGTACTGGAGCAAGTGCTAAGACTATTACGATTGGGAATACTACAGGGGCGACTGGCTTGGCACTTAACTCAGGCACTAATAACTTGGTAGTTACTACACCAAATTCAACTTTCCAAACCACTACAGCTACTGATGATCAATTAAGACTAACTCCAGCTACAGGGGGAGCAGCGCGCTTCGCTGGTAGTATTACTAGCTCAGATTTAACAGCTGCACGAACATGGACCTTCCCTGATGCATCAGGTACGGTAGCGGTTTCGGCATCAGGTCCGATTGCCTTGTCTGCATTAGGTAATATTACCTGTGCAACTTGTCTTACAAGTGGTGGAACACTATTTACTGCTGCGGCAGATTCTGGTCCTAATCAAACCGTATCACAGGGCGATACATATACTATTGCTGGTGGTACCGGCTTAAGCTCTGTAGCCTCGGCAACAGATACAGTTACTCTTAACTTAGACAACACCGCAGTTACAGCAGGCAGCTACGGCTCATCTTCTAATGTAGCTACCTTTACGGTTGATGCTCAAGGACGGCTTACTGCTGCTGCTAATACCGCCATTGCTATTGATGCTAGTCAAATAACTTCTGGGGTCCTGCCTATAAATAGAGGTGGTACCAATACCAGCACTATTGGTGCAGCGGGCTCAATAGCTTACAGCGACGGAAGTAGCTATAACTTTGGTCCAGTCGGAACTGCTGGGCAGATACTAACCAGCGGTGGGGCTGGAGCTCCAACATGGACTACGCTCTCCAGCTCTGCCGTAACCTCAGCTACGGGTACGGCTAACCAGGTATTGGTTAATGGCATTGCAGGCGCTGCACAGACTGGTGCAATTACACTTACAACCCCACAAGATATCGCAACAACCAGTAACGTTACGTTCAACAACCTTACTCTAGGTGGAGACGCGGCGGTCAACGGAGGAGATATTACCACCTCCGCGGCTACTTTTAATCTAATTAATACCACCGCTACAACGATCAACTTTGGTGGCGCAGCCACGACAGTCAATTATGGTCCTGGCGGCGCAACAGCTACCACGCTGAACTTTGCAGGTGGTTCGGGTGCTACTGGCTGTACCATTGCTGGTGCGACCGGTAACCTGACTTGCTCGGGTGCTATTTCGACTACCGCCACAAGCGGTACGCAAGGTTGGTGGAGCCGAACCGGCACAACTCTATCGCCAGTCAATGCGGGCGATAACGTAACCACCACTGGTAACATCAGTACTACAGGTACGGGTACAATTACATCTGCTGGATTACTAACCTCCACGGGCGGAATTACAACCTCAGGTGGGGCATTCTCTCTAACTGGTAACGCAGCTTCGAGCTTATCTACGACCGCTGGCAACGCCATATCAATCACTACCGGCACGACTGGTGCATTGACACTAGATAGTGGCACAACTGGAGCGCTCAATATCGGAACGAATGCTAATGCCAAGACTGTAACAATTGGTAATACGACCGGAGCTACGGCAATAAATATCGATTCGGGTAGTGGAAATATTAATTTGCGTCCCGGCGGAAGCGGTACTACTGCCAATGTTCAGATTGGTGCAGGTGGTGCCGGTTCAGCTACACCGGATAGATTAGTGCTTGATAGTAAGAGTACGGCTGGTGATCCTACGGGAACAAATGGTGCAATGTATTATAATGCCAGCACCAATAAATTCCGCTGTTACGAGAACTCCGCTTGGACGGACTGTATAACGGCTAGTAGCAGTGCAAGCCAGAAAGCTCGTGTCAAATCTGCTAACGAAAGCGTCACATCTTCGACTACATTCCAAGATGACGATGAGCTTAGCTTTAGCGTTGGTGCGAGTGAAAGGTGGGCATTGTTTACGTTTATACAGGGTAATGTTGGAGCTACTCCGGACATTAAATTCCGAGTAACTGCTCCAGCGGCCTCTACTTGTAACGTATCTTTTGCCAACCAAGTTGGTGGTATTGATACAGTATTAAGCAATCAAGGTTGTAGTTCATCGAGTGGAAACATGGGTAGTGGTAACACGGATGCCTACTGGCAGGTGTCTGGATATGTATCTACTGCTGGCACAAGCGGTACAGTTAACCTACAATGGGCTCAAAATTCATCATCTGGCACGGCCACAACAGTAAACGCCGGATCGTATATGCTTGCATTTAAAGAAACTGGCGCGGATCTAGCTGAAGTTTATTACACTCGAGACAATAAGGTTGCACCGGGTACAATCGTTGCTATTGATCCTTCCCTGAAAGCTGGTGTTAAACAGTCAACTAAGGCTTACCAGGGCGACCTAATGGGTATAGTTTCAACTAAGCCAGGTCAAATCTTGGCTGATAGTTCAGATTATACTCCTGGTAGTCGACCGGTGAACTTGGCCTTAGCCGGGCGTGTCCCACTTAAAGTAACTGCTGAAGGCGGCAGCATTAAGCCTGGCGATATGATAACTTCGTCTTCAACTCCGGGTCTAGGTATGAAGGCAAATAGCTCTGGTGGCGTAATTGGTCGTGCTCTTACAGAATACGATGCCAGTAGTGGCAAAGACGGTGCAATAGTTGTATTTATAGAGAAGGGCTTTAGCCAGTCATCAGTTGAAGCTGATTTTGAAGGATTATTGAGCTCTGCTTCGGTAGACGTGGATTATGCTGCAGATATCGACGGAAACATTGCAAACGCTGCTCAGACCGCTGTAAGCGTGAACGGTAAATCATACAACGCCTTTAACCAAGAGTTTGTAGATGGCCTTATGAACGCCTTAAAGGGTCAGAAATCTCAGATTGAAGATCTTAACTCTCGGGTAACCAAGCTTGAATCTGGTGGCGGAACCTCTGTAGACGTCCTCAAGACCTTAGCTGAGGCAAGTGCCGTTGAACTAAGTGGCGACTTAACGGTAGGTGGTGATGTAGTGATTGCTGGCAAACTATCGGTCGGTAAGGACACTGCTGGTGAAAAGATTATTGCTGCTGGCAGCAAGACTATCACAGTAGCCTTTAGCAAACCTTATGCCAAAAAACCGATCGTGAATGCCACCTCTCAAGAATTCATAGATGGAGATTACCGCGTAACTAATATCACGACTACTGGATTCACGATAGAGCTTTCCAAGCCTCAACAAGAGGAAGTGAAGTTTAGTTGGAACGCATTAGCTCAATAGATTAGAGGTAATATGATCAAGAAGCGTTGGTAGTAGTGAAACCTATCTATGAATCGCAATATCCTAACGAGATAATCTTAATACAGGTATAGACCCAGCAATTACCGGTTTGATTTAGTTAATTAGATTCTTATATAGTTCCGATACAACGAGAGCCACCGCTCGGTAAGAAGAAGTGAACCGAAGCACCTGGCTGGTTGTTGCAGTTTTTGTTGCTAATCATAATATCTTCTGAGCTGGTGCTCTCCGTACCATATGAGTAGTTGTACCCATCGGGAAGGTTGTACTTTGCTTTAAGTTGACTAATACTGACTACTTCGGCAGATGGGAATACCCCACTATTATCTCCCGCAAACATTTGTACGGATGAAAGTGTTGTGGTGGCATCTCTGGTAACGGTAGCATCTTTATTAGACATAGTTATGATATAAATCGTTGCTATGACCATGATGAGTATTATTACTACTACAACGCTAACAACAATAAGTTGCTTGCTGTTGAATATTCCAGATTTACTGGGGTTAAATATGCGTGTCATTGGTGTTGTATAAGTTTATAGCTGTTATGATTATGTTACCAAGCTGATGGTGTATGGTCAAATGATATAAGCCCAAATTTAGTCACAAAGTCCTTAAGGTTAACGTTTGTTGTGTATAAGGTATGAAAAGAATTGACTTTACTGCTGGGGTTTTATATCCTAGCAAGTATATCTATTATATTAGAGCTAACTGAGGAGGGAGTAATTTATGGAATCGCAACAAAAGCGAGGTGGCATTAATGGCCAAACAGTAATGTATATAGTGGCGGGTGTATTGCTGGTAGGATTGGCTGCAGCGGCAATCTATTTCTATATTCAGTATCAGAATATTAAGAAGAATCCAAATCAAGTAGCGAAGGCTGAGACCGATGCCTTGGTTGCTCAGGTGAGCAAATTGATTGACCTGCCAAAGGACGAAACGCCTACTGTAGCCACCGTGCTAGACAAAGAGAAGCTCAAAGATCAACCTTTCTTTGCTGGTGCAGAGAATGGTGACAAGATTCTTATCTACACCAAGGCCAAGAAGGCGATTATCTTCCGACCTAAAGACAATAAGTTAATCAATGTTGGCCCAATCGCAATTGACCAAAAGGCTCAAGTACCAATTGTATTGGTTAATGCGGGCGGTGATGTCGGGAGTGTTGAGTCGAAGTTGAATAGTAAGTTCTCGGGTGGAATTACGATAGTTTCTAAGTCTGATGCAAAAAACAAGAACAGCGTCAAAAAGATTACCGTAGTGGATGTTTCTGGTTCAAATGCAGAAGCTGCTAAACAAATCGCGGCAGAGCTTGGTGGCGAAGTGGGTAGTTTACCAGCCGGCGAAGCAAAGCCAGACAATGCTAGTATCGTAGTATTTGTTAAATAGTTGGCTACTTTTCATTAAAAACGACCCATTGTGGGTCGTTTTTAATTTAAAATAGAATAATCTTTAAAAAAGGTAAAAAAATTGCTAAGATATTGGGGTTAAGTTAAGGTAATCACATATGAACAAACAAAACCAAGGAGGCGCCGAGAGGTAAATTCGAAGTTTTGTTTACTCTTATGTGGTCGCCTCAGAATAAAAAGCTGAACAAGCGGCCATTTTTGTTTCTTGATATGAAAATATGTTAAATGGGTAAATGGTATGTATCTAACGATACATACAAAATAGCATCTAACTGATAATTTGTTTTTTTATCTGCAAATTGTCAGTGTAATTGAAAGATAATAAAAAGTAGTTACGGGCATATGATGAATGCCTTGACGTGCAATGCCGATGAAGGACGTAGTAGGCTGCGAAAAGCCTCGGGGAGCTGCCAAACAAGCTTTGATCCGTGGATATCCGAATGGGGAAACCCACCGACCGTAAGGTCGGTATCGTCCGCTGAATCCATAGGCGGACGAGGCAAACCCGGGGAACTGAAACATCTAAGTACCCGGAGGAATAGAAATCAACCGAGAGTCCCTTAGTAGCGGCGAGCGAAACGGGATGAGCCAAAACTTATCTACACCTTTGATTTATCAGAGTTTTCTTAAGTAATTGTAGAGAGGGTTGCGAGGTATCGACTCTTCGTAATTATGAGAAGTTGTGAATGAATTTATTCACTTGCAGCTTCTCGGTTGCGAAAGCCATCGTTAAGATCGAATGGATGAAGTTACAAAACAAGAGCGTTATAAGAAGGAGCCTGGAAAGGACCGCCAAAGAGCGTGAAAGCCGCGTATTGTAAAACCTTTTGTCTTCATTGTTGATATTCTCAAGTAGGACGGGACACGTGAAACCCTGTCTGAACCTGGGAGGACCACCTTCCAAGGCTAATTACATTGCATGATCGATAGCGCACAAGTACCGTGAGGGAAAGGTGAAAAGAACCCCGCAAGGGGAGTGAAATAGAAT
>CAYSEY010000054.1:4163-5723 GCA_964430405.1 uncultured Candidatus Saccharibacteria bacterium | reverse complement strand
TCTTGGCGTTTAACATTTCATGGTGTATTCCAGCCTTAGTAAGTAACTGGCTGAGCATCTCGTTTTTCTCAATACTGGCTGTTCCGAGGAGCACCGGCTGCCCATTATCGATTCTCTGCTTAACTTCTTCTACAACGGCATTGAATTTAGCAACCTCCGATTTATAAATTCTATCTTTTAGATCCTTTCGAATCATCGATCGATGTGTCGGTACACGCGTAACTTCCAAGCTATAAATCTTGGCAAATTCCTCGGCTTCAGTTTGTGCTGTACCAGTCATACCAGATAACTTTTTATATAATCTGAAATAGTTTTGGAAAGTTATTGTTGCAAGAGTCTGAGACTCTTGTTGGACAACCACACCCTCTTTAGCCTCAATAGCCTGATGCAAGCCCTCGGAATAGCGTCGACCAGCCAACATACGACCAGTGAATTCGTCGACAATGACAATTTCATCGCCTGACACAACATAGTCTTTGTCCCTTACAAAAAGCGCCTCAGCCTTCAAACTCTGTTCGATATGATGCACGTCTTCTATATTATCGGGTCCATAGACATTATCTACACCCAGCTCCTTTTCGATCCGAGTTATACCAGCTGGGGTAAGACTAACTGCCCGCTGTTTTTCATCTACCGTATAGTCTTTGTCTTTATCCAGCTTACGGGCTAATTTTGAAAATAGAGCATAACGGTCGGTGCTTTTTCCGGCTGGTTGGGAAATTATCAATGGCGTGCGAGCCTCATCTATCAAAATTGAGTCAACCTCATCTACAATTGCATAATTCAACTCCCGCTGAGCACATTCTGATAAGTCAGAAACCATGTTGTCGCGTAGATAATCAAACCCATATTCGTTGTTTGTGCCATAGGTGATATCGGCCCTATAAGCCTCTTGCTTACTGACGGGCTTGAGGTGACTCAAGCGCTCATCGTGGTGCGACTCTTCACTATAATCTGGATCGTACAAATATGATCCTTGGGGCAAAACCACGCCAGTACTCATTCCCAAATAATGATAAATTGGACCCATCCAACCAGCACCAATCCGAGCCAAATAATCATTAACAGTTACCAAATGTGCGCCCTTGCCTTCAAGTGCATTTAAGTAAAGAGGTAGGGTAGCGACAAGTGTTTTACCCTCACCAGTGCGCATTTCTGCAATCTTCCCTTCGTGTAATATAATTCCACCTATCAGCTGAACATCGAAATGGCGCTGGTTTAACTTTCGTCTAGACACTTCACGTACAACTGCAAATGCCTCGGGTAACAGATCGTCCAACTTAACCTTATCCTTAAGTCGGCTACGAAACTCTTCGGTTTTGGCTGCTAACTGCTTATCAGTTAACTTCTTAATATCCGGCTCAAGGGAATTAATGCGCTCAACAATAATGCGATCTTTTTTGACCTCACGCTCATTTGGATCACCAAAAATTTTTCTAAAAATACTCATACATGTTATTGCAAATGTCAGTATATTGATTAAATAGTTATATAACTTTAGCCTAAAACGGGAAATAAATCAATTATTTCCCTTATAATAAGCGATTTTTGAGCAATTTG
>CAYSEY010000054.1:0-4153 GCA_964430405.1 uncultured Candidatus Saccharibacteria bacterium | reverse complement strand
CTCAAAAACGACATAGAGATTATTATACAGGAGAGGACAGGTTAGCGCGATCTCAATTTGTCAAAAATATTCTTAATGCCAACTTTTTGGGGTTGATGCTTATCTTTGTATTTATGTATCTGGGTTTTGAGTTTTTGCTCAACAATATCTATTGCAGAGTGCGGATTGATAGTCGCTGTTTCGGCAACTAAATCTGGACCCTGGACCCTTAACACCGCTACCACTTTATAGCGATTGTCTTCCTTACCGGAGGGATCTTTAAATATTTCAACACTCATACCCTGATTGCGATGACCTCGAGGAAGATATTTATCTAACCCACCAAGTTTGCGATTCACGTATTTTTTTAGTTCTGAGTCAATTTCGAATTTACGGCCTGTTAGCTGAATTTTAATCATAGTACTTCACCTCCATAATATTTATGTAATACTTTTGGCAACAAGATTGAACCATCTGCCTGCTGGTGGTTTTCTAGTATTGCAATTGGCATCCTACTAGAAACAACCGCTGTGCCGTTTAGTGTGTGAGCAAACTGTTTTTTACCTTCATGGTCTTTATAGCTAATGTTTAGATTGCGAGCCTGATAGTCCGTACAGTTACTACAACTCGTTAGCTCACGATACTCGTTCTCAACCGGACTGTAGTATTCAACATCATATTTTTCATAGGCCGGAGCACTAAGATCTCCTGCCGCAATTCGAACAACCCTATAAGGTATTTCTAGGCTCTGGCAAATCCGTTTTTCTATAGCCAATATCTCCTGTAGTAACTGGTCGGACTGGTCGGACTGACAAAAAATATACATTTCGAGTTTATCAAACTGATGTACCCGATAAAGGCCTTTACTGTGCTTGCCGTATGCGCCAGCTTCCAGACGATAGCAGGGGCTTTGGGCAGCATATTTCTTAGGTGTGCTTAAATCTAAAACTTCATCCTTATGAAATCCAGTCAAAGGTATCTCGGAAGTTGCTATCATCACCAAACCCTGCTCACTATCAATATAGTTCTGTTGCTCTTCGCCCTTTGGCAAATAACCAGTACCTGCAGCTATCTCGGTATTGACCAAGTGTGGTACGGCTAGCAATTCAAATCCGGACTGCTCAATAATTTCCTGGACTGCCAGCTGAATCGACTGCCATAGTTTTACGCCCTTGTGGCGAGTGAAGTAAAACTTATTTCCCGCCACTTTAGATCCTGCCTCAAAGTCGTACAGATTATGTAGTTCATTTAGTTCTAGGTGGTCTTTACCACCCTGTTTTTTATCACCCCAAGATTCTATTTCGAGGTTATTTTCCTCTCCACCGTCAGGTGTACCTTCTGCGATGATGTTTGGAACTTGCGAAAGCAATTCTTCATACTTTAACTCCACAGACTTTAAATCGGTAGCTATTGATTCATACTGCGATTTTAGATCTTTTCCAAGAGCTACTTGCATGTCGGTTGGCTTGGTCGTAACTTCTGCAGCTAAAGTATTGCGTTGTTTTTGTACCTCCTCGTACTTTGAAATTAAATTACGACGCTGGTCGTCAAGATCCAGAAGTTGATCTAATTCCAGTCGTATCCCTCTTCTTCTAATGGAGTCTTTAACCATTTCGGGGTTTTCGCGAATTACTCGTATATCTAACATGCTTCTATTATATCCTATCTTTGTCGACTCAATCGAGCAACAACAAAATCCCAATCGAGACTTGCTAAAAAGAATCCGACCTTTGGACCATGATCTTTGTTTAAAAATAAGTTATAAATAGTTCTAAATGCCTCGGCAGGCTTAAGCTCTGCACTAAGCGCAGCATCATATACTTCTTGATGAATCCTTTCTGGAGACAAGATGGATTTGTCGAATTTAGACAGTAAAAGCTCCAAAAACTTCTGTTGCTGGCCATTCAAGTCAATATCTGGCAACACCTCGGCCACCTCGAATTTTAAATTTTCTGGAGCAAAACGATCCAACCAACGAGCAATATACTCTAGCTCTCGCCGAATGCTTTCACCTTGTGTTTGTACGGCCAAATCATGTCCGGTTCGGCTCAATAACTCCATAACCGTTTCTACATTGCCCTGAGCAGTTTGATAAACCATTACGAGATGTGAATATGGCACAGTGCTCACAACATGATTCTTACCTTTCAGACTCGCGGTCTGCCAGGCTCGTTTAAATTCGGGTTCTTCCCCCGAAAGTGTTTCCGATTCTGTTCGAGCATATTCATCGATTAGCGTGTACAAACCCGCTCCAGCGTCAAAATTGAGCTGGCGTTCAGGGCGACTCTTGAAAGTGAAATATCTAAGTACTTCTGGCGGAATGATGTCTAGAGAATCTAGTAAAGTAACTAGGTTACCCAAGCTAGAGCTCATTTTCTTAGTATCACCTTTAAGCGCAATAATCTCATAAGGGACGGGGATTGGTGCGTTAATGCCAAAAATATCCTTAGCAATTGCCTTTCCAGTATCAAAGCTACCGCCCTTAGTAGCATGTTCTCGCCCAAAGCCCTCCACTTGCACTCCAAACAACTTCCAACGTGCAGGCCAATCAATCCTCCAGTCAAGCTTAACGCGACCCTTTGTAGTGTCAGCACCATACTTTTTGCCATCTGAAGCCAGGTAGTGAACGATGTTCGTATCTTTATCAAAACCAACATACTGGGCAGTGCGCAGGCTCCCGTTTGTTTCGTCGATAATCTGAATGGGCAGCCAATTATCCTCTACTCTTCGGCCGCTCACTTTAAATAAAATGTCAGCTATCTGATCTCTTTTTTCTAAACACAACGCTATTAGATCCGAATAATTTCCAGAGTCATAAAGCTCGTTGGTCCAAAACACCTCCATATCAATTCCCAGCTTGCTAGCAGATATTTCATATTCGCCAAAATATTGATGTGCATAGCTCTTTGATTTACCATCTGGAGCAGGGATGCTCACCAAAGGTTTTCCAGCTTCGGCTTCGTAGCTTTCTGGTAGGTAAGGGTATCGCTTGCGAAGCGCATCGTGAGCATCTATAAAATGAAGGTGCCTCGCCTCACGGCCAAACTCACTCAATCCCCTAACGACTGCTTCAGCCGTAAGTATCTCTCGCGCATGGCCTACGTGATATGGACCGGAGGGAGATATGCCACTCGAAACCTTTATGACACCTTTGGGATATTTCTCAATTATTTTTGCTACAAGCTGATCTAGCCAGTAGCGCATTTCGCCTGGCTGTTCCATACTAGTATTATATACCTTTATTGATTGTTAGATGCAGCCAGTTAGCTTATTTTATTAATCTTGTAGGTTATTGAGCCAGCAGGGATATCCACCTCAGCATGCTCACCAACCTTCTTGCCTATTAACGCCTTACCTATTGGCGACTCATCTGAGATCTTACCTTGCTCTGGGTTGGCTTCAGTGGAGCCCACTATCTGAAAGACATGTTTGTCGTTCTCAAGCTCAACATGAACTGTGGACCCAACCTCTACAATATCCGAACTAGCATTCTCGATAACTTTAGCATGCTTTAGAATGTTCTCAACTTCAGAAATACGACCCTCTATAAAAACTTGTCGTGCCTTAGCATCGTCCCAATCAGTGTTTTCACTTAAATCACCAAATTCTTTAGCCTCTTTTAGTGCTGAAGCGACTTCTTTGCGCTTGTTTCCTTTTAGGTCATTTAATTCCGCTTCTAGCTCAGTTATACCTTCTTGGGTCAAATAAAATTCATTCTGTTTTGTCATTATGATTATCCTTTCTTTGAATACCCTCCTAAAAAACAAAAACATCGCTCAACGGCGAGGTTGTCATAGGACAATTTTTTAACGTTTTTTACTGCGTTTGTTTTTTATTCTCGCAAAATCGGTGAGCCCTGTCAAGCTAGCGGTTTGTAAAATACCACTTGAGTATTTCTTTGGTTGCAGGAACTGAGAATTCTGAACCCTCACCGGAATTTTCGATCATCACAACTGTAGAAATACGCGGATTTGTCGCTGGTGCATAGGCGGTAAACCAAGCGTGAGGCTTGGTACGAGCGTTTTTTCCATCAAAGCCCTCTGAAGAAGTTTCGGCAGTCCCAGTCTTCCCGGCAACCTGAACAGGCACTTCTGATTTAATACTGCAACATGCTGTTCCGCTAGCTACCGCTTCTTCCATGCCCTGTTGAACCAATCTCAATTTTTCTGTATCT
>CAYSEY010000053.1:0-5774 GCA_964430405.1 uncultured Candidatus Saccharibacteria bacterium | reverse complement strand
TGTTGATTCTAGTCATTCAGTTTATGGTAGAGAAGGATATCTTATGATTTGTACCGATATTGTAAAAAAGCAACGTGAGAAGCTCGATGACGTTGTTTTCTCACAGGTCGGCGGATTAGTAGATGGCAAAATTGATACAAACAGGTTCGAGATAGTGAGGGATATGATGTTGAAGCGTGCTCCTGTGCAGCTAGAACAAACATCTGGCGAGGTAATAGCTAATGAAAGATTAAAGGAATTTATCACTAAAGACGGTAAAGACTATAGCAACTATTTAGAAGAATTATCACATATTGAAGTTAAACAGGTTCTAGATATAGCAAAACAATTAACCTTTGATAACAAGTTTTCAAAGTAAAACCAGCCATCGAAAATTCAATGGCTGGTTGGTGGGTCACAGAAAAGTGACCTCGGTGCGGGCACGCTCCAAAGCTACAAGAGCGCGCACGCGAGCCTTGAGGAACTTCTTGGGGATTGGGTTGTCTCCCCAGAAGTAGTTCCAGCTGTGCTCGGTCGGATTGACCCATAGCAGCTCCTGAGCGTGGCATGGTTGCCCACCGACGAAGTGGTGATGGAAGGTGATGCCAACATTGGCATAGCCGGCTCGGTATAGAGCCTTTCCGCTACCAATGTTGCCCATCATGAAGCCACTATCGATAGCAACCAGATGGTGGCAGTCTACCGCGTATAGGCAGCGGGCTCGGTGGATAGCCGATGCGATACCAGATCCCCAAACCGAGCGATCCCACAGCACAACCCCGGATTCTCCGCGGTTGTTTTTGATCCCATTAATACCACTCATGCCGATAGGTCGGCCAGTGGTGTCTTTGTCGTGTTCTGCAAGGCAAACGCCCCAGCCGAACGAATCGGCCTCGGTATAGCGTGCCTTAAGCCATTCTAGCTCCTGCTCGGTGTTTTGAGCACCGCGCATTTCCAGATAGCGGCATACTTCGTAGCTGCTAATCTGAGCAGCTACGCTAGACATTTCTTCTTCTTTGAGGGGTCGCATGATAATCACGCGATCATCCTCCATACTGACTCGCATAGGAAAGCCAAACATGGCATTCTCCTTGTGTTGGTTTGTACAGATCTCGAGGGATTTCGAGACCCGAAGAGCCTCCTGTAAAGGCGGATTACATATCAATTATGTATAGTTCTAAAACGAAAAAACCTCCGCTTGTGGGAGGCTCATCGCGTATCAAAATTGTTAGTTCAAATTAGATCGTACGATAAGCCATAGCAAATACCTGTTTGCCGGTGAATCCAGCATCCATGCTTGAGACAAGTATTGAAATGTAATGGCTTATTCGTTCCATAGACATTATTCTATACCAGATTGGCCTATCTGTCAACTTTCTTATGCTAATAGTATTGACAAAACACCCGCACTTAGGTATAATAGCAAATCACTTAAATAATGTGAGATATGCAAACAGAATTAACCCCCAAACAACAAGCTAGTGAGCTTATAAAACAAGCTCAAAATGTGCTGATACTAACTGGCCGTGAACCTAATAACGACCAGCTTTCAGCCGCTATTGCTGTGCAAAGAGTACTAAATAAGCTGCAAAAGCAGGCTAGTGTAGTTATTACTGATAAGTTGCCCAAAAGCGCTGAGCTTTACGATACGCAATTTATCAGTAAGGAAATAGCGGGGGTTCGGGACTTTATAATGAGTGTTGATATGCACTCAGTTGTTGTTGATAAGCTTAAATACAATGTCGAAAATGACAAGCTGAATGTAACGATTACTCCTTTAAACGGTAATTTTGCAGCTAAAGATGTCAGCTTTGAACAGGGTCCTTATAAGTTTGATTTAGTAATAGTTTTGGGTGTCGCTCAGATCGATAAAATGGATAAGATTGTAGAGCAAAACCCGACAATATTCGATGGATTACATCTGATAAATATCGATTATCACCGAATTAATGAAGAATTTGGTAGTGTTAACTATGTCGATCAAAACTGTAGCTCCGTTTGTGAAATGCTAATTTCGCTATTCGAATCACTAGAGCAAGGGATTATTGATGAGAGTATTGCGACTGCATTATTTACTGGCATTACCAGCGCAACACATAATTTTACAACTCCAGATACTACAGCCAAGGCTATGACTGTGGCTGCCCAAATGCTGGCTGCCGGCGCTAAACAACAGCAGATTGTTAAGGTTATGCAATCTAAAAATGAAGCACCCCGAGATAATAAACCCACACCAATGAAACCCGTAGCAGAAGTAAAGCTTCCGGATGAATCTGCCGCAAAAACTATGAAAGAGGCAATGGAACAGGCCAAAAAAGAGACGGTTTCCGAACCAAAAGAAGAGCAAAAAGATGATGGCTCAAAAAAAAAGACCAAGTCTGGGCTAAAGGCCAGTTCGAAGCCGAAAACGTCCAAGCCGGACCATTCCAAGGACGACTTGGCCCAAATTACGCCCAAGGATCTAATTAATAGCCCCGAAAGCCCGCTCGATAACATCGAACCAAATAAAGACTAAATAAAGCTACTCGATCTGGTATCGAGCTAGCTCCTAAGTGCAGAATCTGCTTTTAGGAGCTGGAATAATCTGGCTAATGCTCCTTGTAATTGCTCAACACTATTGACCGGGAGGTCAAAGCAAATGCCCCACAATCATATCTTCATGCAGCAGCCGGTTGTTGATGAGCTTCTCACCAAGACAACAACTGGCTACTACGTTGATCGGTACGCAACTATCGAGTGGCTGGTGGCCCAGATGGTCAAGGAGGCCTTCCACCGGCATGCCAGCGAAGAGCTCGATGATGATCAGGTTGTGCGCTATGATATGCGCATCACCAACTCCATGCCGGTTGACATGAGTGTCAACATCACGGCGTGGTACACCCCGGAGCGCGCCCCGCATTTCGAAGCCATTCGTCAAGAGGTGCTGAGTCAGCTCAAAAGCTGGGCACCCAACCAGAACATCGAAGTTCATCTGGTTGTTGTTGGCCTTCCCTGGCCAGCCAACCTGCAGACCATCGGTGGAGCCACGATCTTCCCAGGTCAGATCAGCTGATCTAGTCGAATTTTCAGTTTTTCAGTCCCAACACCGAAATATTTTGGAGTTGGGACAACCCCCAAGTACATAAGTTATGATGTATTTAGGAGTTGTATGGAATTTAAAGAAGGACTTTACTTAATAAATAAGCCCCGAGGACGGAGCAGTTTTAGTATTGTCGCTCAAGTTCGCCGGCTTAGTGGCATTAAAAAGGTTGGCCACGCCGGCACGCTCGATCCAGAGGCCGAAGGCCTATTAATTGTGCTGGTTGGTAAAGAATATACTCGCCAGGCCGAGAAGTATTCTAAGCTCGATAAAACCTACCAATTCACCATAAAGCTTGGTGAATACTCAACCACCGATGACGAAGAAGGGGAGAAAGAAGCAGTCTCTATCAGGAAGCCTACTTTGCCTGAAATGAGTAAGGTTATTAAAGACTTAACGGGTGAAATTATTCAGAAACCGCCTATATACTCGGCCATAAAAGTAGATGGCCAAAGAGCCTATAAGCTGGCCCGCAAAGGTGAAAAAGTTGATATTCCAGAGCGCAAAGTTAAGATTTCTAAATTCATAATTATTAACTATAAGTATCCACTTGTTGATTTAGAGGCCGATGTAAGTAGTGGCACATATATACGTTCACTAGCTCGCAAAATTGGTGATGAGCTTGGTACTGGCGCATACTGCACACAAATTGTGCGCACACGGATTGGTGGGTTTGAATTGGTCGACGCCTTAACCATTGATTAATCGGGCTAATTCTGTTAAGATACTTGGAGTATGGTTCAAAAAACTACTAAAGCAAAGGTGATGAAAGACAACGGCACGCACGCCAAAGATACCGGCTCGGCCGAAGTTCAGATTGCACTGTTTACTGAAAAGATTAAACAGCTTACTGACCACCTAAAGACTCATAAGAAAGACAACCACTCTCGTCGTGGCCTACTTGCTATGGTAAGTAAACGTCGCCGTTTGCTGGATTATCTATCTAAAAAAGATCACAAACGCTACGAAGCATTAGTTAAAAAGCTACAACTTCGTCGCTAGTTTTTGAACTTGCACTTTTTATAATAAGTAATCAAGAATTTGATAGGCATTAGTAGCGGAACGGATTGATCACAGAATTTGATCAATTGATTCCGAAACTAACTCTAATGATTGAATTCGAGAAAGGCATAATATGGAAATAATCCATCCTTTTGGTGGTAAAACAGCCAGATTTGAAACAGAATTTGCTGGAGAAAAATTAATACTTGAAACAGGCAATATGGCATTTAGAGCCGATGGGGCTGTAACTGTCCGGTATGGCGATACGATGGTGTTAGCAACTGCTACTGTAGAGCCTAAACCTAAGCCAGATACCGACTTCTTCCCATTGCTTATCGATTATGAAGAGCGTTGGTATGCTAGTGGTAAGATATCAGGAAGCAGATATATGAAGAGAGAAGGAAGGCCTTCAGACCAAGCAGTATTGACCTCACGGCTAATTGATCGCCCAATTCGACCCTTATTCCCTAAGGGCTATCGGAATGATGTTCAGGTGGTAGTAACAGTGTTGAGCGCAGATTTAGAGCACGAGCCAGATATTATTTCTATAATTGCGGCTTCGACAGCATTAATGCTGGCAGGAACTCCCTTTGAGGGGCCAGTGGCGGCAGCACGTATAGGTCAAATAGATGGCAAATTGGTTGTAAATCCAACGGTTTCTGATCAAGCTGAGAGTACTCTTAATCTAACTGTGGCGGGTACCAAAGAAGCTATTATGATGGTTGAATCAGCCGCCCAAGAAGTATCTGAAGATACGATTGTTGAAGGTTTTGAGCTGGCAATTAAATCTTGGCAACCGGTGATTGAAATCCAAAATAAGATGGTAGAAGAACTCGGCATCGAAAAAAAGGAGTTTGAGCTATTTACTCCTTCTGAAGAAGTTGAAGCAAAGCTTGTCGAGTATTTAAAAGATAGGCTTGGAGAGCGTGTGCGACACGAAGATAAAAGTAAGCGCCATGAAGCAATAAGCGAATTGCACGACGAGGTTATGACTGAGTTTGGTTTGTTACCAGATGATGTTGAAGACGATGGTAAAGAGCGATTTGGTCATCCTGACCTGGAATTGGCTTTTGAGAAGGTGATAGACAAGGAGATACGCCGAGCTATATTGGAAGACGGCGTGAGACCTGATAACCGGACTACCACAGAGATTCGTCCACTTAGTATGCAAGTAGGTATCATACCTCGCACTCACGGAAGTGGGTTATTTACCCGTGGTGCTACTCAGTCACTAACACTCACTACGCTTGCTCCAGCTGGGGCGGCATTGTCGGTCGAATCTATGGAAGAGGATACCGAAAAGTTTTATATACATCACTATAACTTTCCGCCATATTCTACTGGCGAAGCTCGTCCAATGCGCTCAACTGGCAGGCGCGAAATTGGCCACGGCTATCTGGCGGAGCGGGCAATTACACCTGTACTGCCTGTTAAAGAAGATTTCCCGTATACTATTCGAGTTGTATCTGAGCTACTTAGTAGTGCAGGCTCTACCTCAATGGCCGCAACCTGTGGTAGCACATTGAGTTTAATGGATGCTGGAGTGCCAATCATACGGCCGGTTAGTGGCATAGCAATGGGACTAATGGTGAATCATAATAATCCTGGAGAATATGTAATACTAACCGATATTCAGGATGCTGAAGATTTTGCAGGCGATATGGACTTTAAGGTAACTGGTACCTCTGAAGGCGTTACTGCTTTACAGATGGAT
>CAYSEY010000052.1:0-6052 GCA_964430405.1 uncultured Candidatus Saccharibacteria bacterium | reverse complement strand
AGTCAGGGTACAAAGTACCCAAGTCAGTTTGAATATATTTTGCTCACAGAAGTAGCTGGAGATACTCCAGGTCTAAAAGTAAATTATGGCGGAAAGATATACCAAGAAGGTAATCCAACTGCCGGCGGCTCTACCAGAATTCAACATGCCGTAACTTATCCGAATAATAACGCTAGTGTATTTACCGACCCAGTAACCGGTGCTGGTTTCAATGCTGATGCTTTCCGTCAAACATTACCTAATGATGCGCCATCTAAAAATTTCCTAATTATTCTAAGAGTTAGAGATCAGAATGGCACACAAGTACCAGAAAACCCCCAGGATTGTTATCGACCATTCACTGTCGAGTCGCAGCCTACACCACCAAAAATAGTGTGTAAAAGCCTAACTGTTACACTGGCTCCTGTTGTCGCACAAGTTCCTAACAAGCCAACTTTTACTGGTGTGGCCGAAAAGACTGGAGTTGGCCAGCTTACTCCAAAATCCTACGAATATAACGTGTATAAAAAAGGATCTGACGGTAAGTATGCTAAGATGCCTAGCTCCCCTGTAGTAAGTAATAGTACTGCGTTTACAGATACCAAGACGAATGCTTATACCTTCAATGACCCAGGTGAGTATAAGGTAGCCTTAACTGTGATTGACCAAAATGGAGTTCGTACAGAAGAGGGTAAGGACGGCACGGGTGGTACCGGTTGTGAAAAAGTCTTTACTCTATCACCCCAACCCCCACAGTGTGTTAGCCTCTCAGCTCAACCTCTCGAGGCATCTGAGCCACCAAAGGAGATCACGTTTACTGCAGTGATATCAGCGCCAAATGGCAAAGCTAAGAACTACACCTATGACTTTGGTGACGGAAGTGACCCGGTTAAGGTGGATAGCGATCAGATTACTAATATTGCCAAGCACACGTATACAGCTCCAGGTAGATATGTCGCCTCCTTTACTTTTGAAGCCACAACAGGCTCTGTTTTGCAGGCTCCACCACAGTGTAAGGTTGAGGTTCTTATAACTGATCTTAAGTACACCAAACAAGTCGCCAATCTAACCCAGTTAACTAGAGATGGCCAGCCAATTGATGCTAATAATGTTACAGCTAAAGCTAATGATGTGTTGCGTTACCAAATAGGTATTTGTAATGCATCTGGCGAAGCAATTAAAGATTACATCTTCAAAGACAACATCTCTGACCTACTTTACTACACAGACATTGTTGACACTGGCGGTGGCACAGTTAAGACCGACACCGGTACAACTGTTCTGGAGTGGCCAGCGATCGATGTTCCTCCACTTGAAAATGGCCAAAAGTGTGTCGACGATGAAGGTAAGATTATTCCAGAAAACTTCAAGACTTTTAAAGAATTCACAGTTAAAGTTAAAGATCCGGTTCCTACAACTGGCACCAAGCAGGCAGACCCAGATGGCTATGACTGTAAGGTTACCGATGAATTCGAAGGGAACTTTGTAAACACCCCAATTAACTGTTCGATTCCAAAGATTATTGAGACCAACAATCCGTTGCCACGTACTGGTGCTGGTTGGGCGCTCGGGATAATTGGTTTCTTTGCAGCAAGTAGTATCTTCCTTTTCTTCCGCAATCGCATGCTCAAACGAGAATTAGAACTAGCTTCAACACTAACGGAAGGAATGTATGGCAAGTCCTGAAATTGAAAAATCATCATCAGCGGAGCGTAATGAGAAAGGCCCAGACCTTAAGGCTAATAAGGCCGAAGTAAAACACGCCAGTCGCGCCGAGAAAGAAGCTGCCGAAAAAGATTTAGCATCTCGTGGAGAGAAGGCTGAGCAAGTTATTGCTGCCGAGCGTGAAAAGACCAAAGAGACCGAAGCCGTAATGAAAAAAGAGACTGGCAGTGCTGAGCGCAAAAAAGATAAAGAACCTGCTTCCGGACCACGACTACGACCAAAACCTAAAACTAAACAAGAACGCAATACGGTCTACAAGACCGAGATGAAACAAGTTCAGTCTCAGTTGTCACCTACAGCTCGAACGTTCTCTAAGGTGATTCACAACAATACAGTGGAAAAGGTTAGTGATGCTGCGGAACGAACCGTGATGCGACCTTCAGCTTTGATAGGTGGTGCGGTACTAGGGTTAATACTTGGTGCGGTAGTATACTTTATTGCTCGAGCCAATAACTATCTACTCGGAAGCTTGGAAATCGTTGCCCTCTTCTTTATTGGTGCGGCCGTTGGAGTAATTGTAGAGCTAGCAATTCGTCGGGTTAAAACTCGGTAAACCTTGTAGTCACCTATATTAATAAATGATAAGATAAACATAGGCGTTATCGAACGCACTGGTTTGATATGAAGAAAATCTTAAGTCGATTGATGAATTTGGTTCTACTGGGGACTTTTTTTGCTATTTCGATTGCCATACCCGCCCAGGCAGCCCCAGCGAGCCAGGGATATAATGCATCTGGCCAGCTACCTGAGGGATCATTAGTTGCACGTAAGGACAATGGTGTGGTTTTGGCAGATACAACGAATATTAATACGCTTTTAGGGGTGGTAGTCGCTGCTCAAGATTACTTGGTAAACATTGATTCAACAAAGACAGTTCAGGTGATTACCAACGGTGCAGCACTAACTCTAGTGAGTGATATTAACGGTGAAGTTAGGACTGGAGACCCGTTGACTGCATCTCCTATTGAAGGTGTTGCGATGAAGGCAACTGAGTCTACTAAAGTTCTTGGAATTGCTCAGGCAGATTTGAGCACGACTGATCAAATACAGAAAGAACGTATAAAGGATAAATATGGTAAATCTAAGGATGTAAAGATTGGTAGGATTGCTGTGGATGTGAATGTCCTGGACCTCAAGATAAATAGCGGTAATAATTCAGATGTGGTAAATGGCTTGCAAACAGTTGCATCTAGTGCGGCCGGTAAACAAGTTTCGACTTTGCGAGCAGTTATAGCGTTCGTAGTTTTGTTATTAGCACTAGCACTTTCCGTTATAGTATTGTATTCTGGCGTTTCATCTTCAATCCGCTCAATTGGCAGAAATCCATTGTCGAAACGGTTCGTGATTCAAGGATTGATTCAGGTAATTTTTGCGGTTTTTATAATCATGATTGCGGCATTTTCAGTGGTTTATATAATTATAGGAAGCTAAATGGAAGTTATACTACTAATTCTTATTGTGTTGATACTGGGTGTATTAATTGTCGTATTATCGCTACTAACTAGGACGATAACAAAGCTAAACCATCTAGAAGAAGCTGGTTTGAATTCTATGGAGTCTAGCCTAAAGCGTCAGACCGACATGGCTTTACCAAGCGATATGCAGACTAGGTTTGATTCGATACTAGAAAAACACGAAGCTTATCTTGATGAACTGCTCAGGACTACAACTAATAGTTTTGACAAAAAGCTACATTCCAGCTTAGATGTGAGCATTCAGAACCAACTACATGCTTATCAGTCTGCGCTCAGTACGCAACAGGAATTGATGCTAGGTGAGATTAAGCAATTGAGTAAATCAATTGGCAATAAGAAACATTCTATGCAAGCTGATATCGATTCGATAACTAATGATATAAAGAAACAGTATCAACAAAGACTGGCGAACCATTTTACAGATCTGGCATGGCAATACATTAACGAAATACTTGCTAGTAGCGTTGATTTACATTCCCAGAAAACGGCGATATTTAAGAATCTGTCAGAAATCCAAAAAGAGCTTAAAAAGGACTATAGCGATGTTGATAAAATTACCAAGTAGTGTTGTGAACATTGCTCAACTCAAAGATTTAGCTAAGCATTTAGATTCCTCTAAATTAGATTCCTCTATTGTAGAGTCCTTTTTTATTGCTAATCCTAAGATTAGTAAAGAACCACACGCAATTAAGATGGTTGTGGAGTATTTATTGGAATTGATTGATAGGCCAGCTGAAATGGAAGTTGTTTTTGCTCAAGCCACCCAGCCAGATTTTGAGGCGGAACTAATTGAATGGATGAGAGATAACGTTCATCCGTGTGTAATGCTTGATATTAAACGTGATCAATTATTGACCGGTGGCTTTGTTTTGCGTACCCCTCAAAGAATATATGATTTTTCTTGGGTACGCACTTTGGAATCGCAGCGTGATTACCTAAATAGGCTGGTGACTCATGCCAACTAAGCAGTTTGTAAAGCTTTCTCGCGAGGGTGAGGCCGTAGCCGAAGTAATTGGTGTTGGTGAGTTTTTTGTGACCACCACAGTTGTAGTTGGGGTGGGTCGGTTTAGTAGCTTTGAATTTGATAATGGCGCCGAGGGCTTTGTATGGCAGATAACTAACGACACAATGAAGGTTATGATGATTCAGGGAGATATGCCCCCCGTCGGCTCACTTGGTGTTGATACAGGAACAACACTTTCAACAATAGTGAGTAGTGCACTTATGGGTCGAGTTGTTGATCCTTTGTTGCGGCCCCTGGATGGCAAGCCAGAGGTTGTGTCTGGTAAGCGACGTAATATATTTGCACCGGCACCCCCCTTTGACCAAAGGGATTTAATCGACGATCAGTTGATAACCGGTGTGACCGCTGTCGACACACTTTTTCCAATAGTAAAAGGTCAGAGAATCGCGGTAGTTGGCGAGGCTAAGTCGGGCAAGTCGAGTTTCTTATTGCAAACTGCTAACAACCAAGCCAAAGCAAACTCAATCAATGTTATAGTTTTGATAGCTAAACGTTGGTCGGATATCAGGCAACAAGTAGAATACTTAAAAGTAACTGGAAGTCTCGATCGTTCGGTCGTGATAGTGGCTGATATATCGCAGCCACTGCCGCTTAGCTTTATAGCGCCATATATTGGCACCGCAATTGCAGAGTCATTCTGGTATGCTAAACACGACACAGTATTGATGTTTGATGATTTAACTCATCATGCCAAAATATATCGCGAGATGAGTCTTAAGCTAGGGTTGCCTGCTGGGCGCGAGGCTTATCCTGGCGACATGTTTTACATGCACTCTAGTTTGTTAGAGAGGGCAGGTAAGTTGACGGGTTCTGGCGCAACTCAAACGATATTAGCGACGGGTACTACTCCAAACGCTGACATTGCGAATTTTCTTTCAACCAGCTTAATATCTATGACTGATGGCCAGTTGGTGTTTGATCTGAAAACTCTACACAAAGGTCGGCGACCATCTATTGATCTGGATCAGTCGGTTAGTCGTGTTGGTGGCAGGATACAATCGCCACGTGGCCAGCAATTAGGGGTGGAAGTTAGGCTAGCCTTAAGTAGGGCTCGCAGTGCTGAAGAGTTTGGTCGCTTTGGTGGTCAAAATAGTGAGGTTGTTTCAAACCAATTGGCATTGGCTAATCGTGTATTGGAAGCTTTCACGCAAAGCCTCGAACAGAGCTTCTCGGTCACAGAGCAACAAATACTACTTACGGCGATTCTTAGTTCTAATAACCCCATGAGCGTGAATGTTCCTTGGCTAAGAACAGTTATTGCTGATGTTGCTAAGCAACCGGTTCGTGATGAGGACATCGATTCGATTGCTTCTGAGCTTACTAAAAACCCAACTCCAGAGGCACAAGTAAATGCTTAATATTAAACAGATCGAATCGGCCCTAGAGACTACTATCGTCCTTGGCGAAGTTACGCAGGCTTTCGAGAACATTGCTTCAATAGAGATTCGTCGTATTAAAGATAGGGTTATTGCATCCCGCGAGTTTTTTCATGAGCTTTGGGGGGTTTACTCGCAATTACGTGTTTCTGGCGATGAAGGGTTTATGGCTAATCGTGACATTGTGAATTCAAAAACCGCTCTTTTAGTGGTAAGTTCGGATGTGAGCTTAACAGGTGGGATCGATCAGCGGCTTATCAACCAAGTCTTATCAGAATACAGGCCAGAGAAGCACGACATAATTGTAATTGGAGCTCATGGCGAGGCTTTGTTGAAAGTTATGGGGATTAAACCGGTGGCAGTTTATGGCCTTCCGGATGTTACTAAGAAGATCGATGTTGTACCAATCATAAATCTGGTTAATACCTACGTTGATTCGGTAGTATATTATGAATCGTTCGTTTCTTTATCTA
>CAYSEY010000051.1:3001-6209 GCA_964430405.1 uncultured Candidatus Saccharibacteria bacterium | reverse complement strand
CAGACAGTTCTCATTTCCTGTTCTGCGTAGCTCGCCCTTGGCGAGACGTGTACTCGAACCAGGAGCATTCAAACTATCTTCACTTTCTGATCCTCCAGGGCTGGACGAACAAAAATGATTTTTAGATTTGGATTAAGGCAAAGGAATAGCAAAACAAGGAACTGTTGATCTGGGAGATAAAATATGCTAATATATTCGAGTTATGAAAACCGGAATTCACCCCGAACTAAAAACAACCAAGGTTAATTGTCTAGGTTGTGGCACCAACTTCGAAAGCACATCTACAGTCGATGAAATTACTGTTGATGTATGTTCGCAGTGTCACCCTTTCTATACCGGTAAGCAAAAGCTTGTAGATACAGCTGGTCGAGTTGATCGTTTCCAAGCTCGCTCAGAAGCTGCTAAAGCTCGACGCGAAGAACTAGGTAAAAAAGCTGCTAAGGCTACAAAACGTCAAGAAGCAAAAGTCGCTAAATCAGAAGCTAAAGTAGAAGTACCTAAGGCAGCTAAAAAGACAGAAAAGAAGCCTGTAGATCAATCTAAAGCCGACAGTACTCAAACGACCGAACAATAACTACCTAATTATCCAAATAATACCCTATAATAAAGGGTATTATTTTGTTTTATGAGCACAATCGATAACACCACCATTCAAAATGTCCGCACCGAGCTTGAAAGTATTGAAGCTCAGTTAGCTGACCCTAAAGTCTATGCTAGCCCCGATTCTGGTAAGCTTGTTAACCGTCAACGCGAGTTAACCGATAAGCTCTCTTTATTTGAGAAGGTCCAAAAAACCGAAGAAGACTTAAAAACCGCCAGCGAGATGCAAAACGACCCCGAAATGCGCGAGTTCGCGGCCGAAGAAGTCGCCAAGCTAACCCAGCAACTCCAGGATCTGGAAAACGAAGTGAAAGTAGCCCTCATACCAACCGACCCAAATGATGTTAAAAATGCCATCATCGAAATCCGTGCCGGAGCTGGCGGTGATGAAAGCAGTATTTTTGCCGGCGATTTGCTACGTATGTATGCACGTTTTTGCGAAGATCATGATTTGAAACTTCAATTGCTAAGCGAAAGCCCCAACCCGGCCGGCGGATTCAAAGAAGTAATCGCCTCGGTTAGCGGCACAAACGCCTTCGGTACCCTAAAGTACGAAAGTGGTGTACACCGAGTACAGCGTGTACCAGTAACAGAGAGTGCTGGGCGCATCCATACCAGCACAGCCACGGTAGCTGTTTTGCCTGAGGTTGAAGAAACCGAACTCGAAATTAACGGAAATGATTTACGCATCGATGTTTACCGAAGTGGTGGTAATGGCGGACAAAGTGTAAATACTACAGATAGCGCGGTACGTATTACCCACCTACCTACTGGTATTGTAGTAACCTGCCAAGACGAAAAGTCACAGCTCAAAAACAAGCTCAAAGCCATGGGAGTATTACGAAGTAGAATACTAGATATGCAAGCCCAGGAAGAAGCCAAAAAGCTTGGCGATCAGCGCCGAGGACAAATTGGAACTGGCGACAGATCCGAAAAGATCCGTACATATAACTATCCACAAGATCGCCTAACCGATCATCGGATTGGCTACACCACGCATAATCTCGTCAAAATCATGGATGGTGGTATAGATGAGCTTTTGAGCGAGCTTAGAAACGCTGCAAACGAAAAAGCCCTAGCCGAACAGCTATGACTACAGAACAAAGCCTAGAAGAAGCCCAAACTAAGCTGGAACAAGCTGACATACCCAGCGCCCGGCTCGATGCTGAGCTATTATTGGCTTTTGTACTAAATAAGCCGCGTGAATGGCTTATTGCTCACAATTCAGATGAATTAACGAACCAAGAATCAAAGTATTTCGACAAAGCCATAAAGCGCCGAATAAGCCACGAACCGGTTTGTTACATTACTAACAAACTAGAATTTTATGGGATAGATTTTTATGTAGACAACCGCGTGTTAGCCCCTCGGGTCGAAACCGAGCTAGTAGCCGAACAGGCTATCAAAAACGCTCCTAAGGGCTCCAAATTGATCGATATTGGTACCGGTAGCGGGGCGATAACCGTTACTATTGCAAAGCACCGACCCGATCTAGTCATTACTGCTACCGAGGTTTCGCCCGAAGCTTTGGAGGTTGCTAAACTAAATGCTAAAAACATTCTTGGTAAGGATAATAAGATTAAATTTATCGAAGCCGATATTTGGGATGGGGTTAATGGCGAATTCGAAACTGTTGTGACTAACCTCCCCTACGTCAGTGAAGACTATAAGCCACGTATGAAGCCCGAGGTGGCCAAAGAGCCGGCCGTGGCCCTCTTTGGAGGCAAGGGAGATGGTTTGGACCTATATCGACGTTTTTATAATGATTTGCCAGAGCACATTGAACTCGGATCGCTAATTTACCACGAATCCGACCCATGGCAACACGAGGAGCTCAAAAAACTCGCAAACAAAGCTGGCTTGGATCCAATTTTAGAAGATTACCTGATACTAGGTTTTAAAAATAACTAACACCCGGCTGGAGTCCACCAGGCAATTGATATGCCGTTTCGCAATTCATTTGGGCTATAGAAATTAACATTGCTTCCGCCTTTAGAGCTAAGTGGGTTGTTCATAGATAGCCGCCCACAATCTCTGTTTTCTATAGAACTAAGTTGATAAATTGCATCATTTTTATCGAGTTCATTGTAATTTTTAGAACTTATTATAGGGTTAAAATTATTTGGAAAATGGCCGAACATAGCGACGGCTCTATTTCCGTCAACTAGATTCACATTTGATATTGTAATTCGAACTGGACCAGCGCCACAAATTGCACCTGTAGGAGTAGCCGAACATTCCCTATAGGCAAAGCTTTGCCTAAAAACTATAAGCAGTGCCATCCACCATTTGAATTTGAATCCACCGTTTTTTGATTTAGCCGAAACCCGGCTTTTAGACTTAGTTGATTTAGTTGATTTTTTAGCTGGCATTATTTTTGCTTTTCTCCTTAATTTGTAATTACAAAAATAATACTACTTATGTATAATAATATCAACAAATTACTTAGTTAAGATTAGACTCAACTATGAACGGGTGATAGTAGGAGGAGATAAGCAAGCTTAATTGAAAATGATAGCCTGGGTCAATTTTAGATGACTATTTCATTCTTGGTTTAATAAGTAGCTAACAGCCTACCGGAGTCCACCAAGCGTAACTAATTCCATAC
>CAYSEY010000051.1:0-2991 GCA_964430405.1 uncultured Candidatus Saccharibacteria bacterium | reverse complement strand
TTTTACCGCATTCGGTATTTTCTCTTGAGCTCAATTGAAAAATAGAATTGCCGCTCTGGTCACACTGATATGGCACACAAACTTCAATTACCCCTGGATTAAAGTTGTTAGGAAAGTGACCATAAAACGTTATGTCAGCAGCAGCAGTACCGGGCCTGTACTGTAGATCGGAAATCCTAAACTGAACCGGTCCACCACCACATATTGCGCCCCTAGGGGTAGTTCTACAATCTCGGTAGGCATAACTTTGCCTAAATACAATAAAGCCTACTCCGCCCACAATCAAAACTAAAATTAATGCCATCCACCACTTAAACTTAAATGCACTCTTTTTAGATTTAGCCGTTTTACTGGTTCGAGACTTTGGAGCTTTTTTCTTTGCCGCTGGCATATTTATATGTCCTGTTTGTATTTATTAAAGACGATTCTTATAGCTTAACAACCAACCGGAGTCCACCATGCGTACGATACGCCATACCGCAACTCATTAGGACTATAGAAATTTACATTTCTTCCACTCTTGAACGTAAGCGGATTATATTCTGATATCCTCCCGCAGTCAGTGTTAACATTTCCATTACCAGCATATCCTAGTCTATATATTGCGTCATCCTGATAAAATTCGCCTCGGCGCAATGAGTAAACACCTGTATTAAAGTTGTTTGGAAAATGTCCGTCCATAGAAAGGGTCGTAATGCCAGCTGGAGCATTAGGGTTATACTGAAGGTTGGATATTCTGAACTGAACTGGACCACCTCCACAAATTGCTCCACGAGGAGTGGTTGAGCATTCTCGTCCCGCAAAGCTAGCCCGGTAAACAAGTATTCCTACACCACCAATAATAACTACCAAAATTAACCCCATCCACCAGTGAAATTTAAATGAACTCTTCTTTGACTTAGCTGATTTACTAGTTCGAGACTTTGGAGCTTTCTTCTTTGCCGCTGGCATATTTATATGTCCTGTTTATTTTATTGATTTGACTATACTTTACCACTAACATTAAATATTGCAAACAGTTTATGCTTGCAATTATATTTATCCAATCTACACTTAGCCTAACTGGTTCGCCCAGGGAACATCACACATTTTGCTTGGTTCGCCCTAGCAGACCGAAACAAAGGAAGTGACTATGGGTTCGTCCGATAGTAATGTGTTGCCAGCACTCGTGCCTCTCCTGCTGGGAGGGGAGGTTGACCTAAGCCTGCTCTCGCCGACCGAGAGCGTTGGGCTCTTACGTGGGTTCTTTACCCACCTGCAGCCCTGCCACAAGTACCTGCCAGCCAAGACGGTGACACAACTCAGTGAACGGGTTCGGCCGCTGCGAGATCGCAAGCCAGACCTACCGCTCGACCACGTGTTCTCGCGACCCACAATTCTCAAGGGTGTCCACAAGCGTGAAAAGTGCGTGGACCTGCAGATCAGTATGGGCTGGACCAAGTGGCAACTGCGCGAGGAGCATGCCGAATCGCACCATGACTTGCTCTGGACAAGCGGCGGAGGCCTAGTGGTTACTAGCTCATACCACAGTAACGACGTTGGTGGCACGGTCGCGATGGATTTTGTCCGCGCAAGCGACGAGCAGCTACAGGCAGTATTCAGCGCGATGGACTACATGACCGGCAAACTGTGGAAGGAGATCGTTACCAACACCCTCGCGATTGTCGGCAAAATGATCGATGAGCGCCAAGCGTTGGTCGACGATCAAAAGCGCTTGCTTGGGCTTGCTGCTCCGCTTCGCGACAAGTTGCTAGTTCCAGAACAACCACCATCGAACCGTCGGTGGTAAAGTTATGCCCCTAACCGAAGATCCTCGATCGTTTGGTTGGGGGTTTTCATTTATTGAATTGTGCTGGGAGCCTCTTCGAGCGTAGCTTTAACCTGCTGCTCTTTGCCATCACGAAGTATCGTAATCGTTACAGTTTCACCCGGCTTCTTTTTAGCAATCACTGTAGAAATTGAATTTTCTTCATTAATATCTACTCCATCGATTTTTATAATAATATCGTTTTCTTTAATACCTGCTTTGGCGGCTGGGCTACTAGGCACTACTGCAATCTGATTACCGCTAGCATAAACTAACGCGCCGGTATTGCTAGGTAAGTTATTAGATTGAGCAATTTGTTCGTTCAATAGTACATAACGTACGCCAAGGTAGGCTCGCGAAATTTTGCCCGTTTTTTGTACCGATTCTAGCGAGGCTTTGGCATCATTTATAGGAATGGCAAAACCAATATTCTCTGCACTACCCGCCACGGCCGTATTAATACCAATTACCTGCCCCTCAATATCTACCAGCGGACCTCCAGAATTGCCAGGGTTTATGGCTGCATCGGTTTGAAACAAATTGGTAAGTTTTTCGGCATCACCATTACCACCGCTAGCTGAAATGGGGCGGGATTTACCAGAGATTACGCCGGTTGTAACGGTGTTCTGGAATTGACCGAGGGCATTACCAATCGCAACAACTGTTTGGCCAACCTCTACTTTATCGCTATCGCCAAGTTCAGCTGGCGTTAACCCACTAGCCTCAACCTTCATGAATGCTAAGTCGTTAGCCGGATCTGTAGCTAGTACCTTGGCATTTTTATACTCTTTATTATCACTTGTAACAATAGTAAATGTATCGCCACCCTCTACCACGTGCTTATTGGTCATTATTAAACCATCGGCCGATACGATAATACCTGTACCTGCTCCAGTTTGAGCCTCACGGCTGCTACCGGTATAGGGGTTACGCTGGTTCGATGAAGCCACTATACTAACCACAGAGGGGCCAACCTTTTTGGCGACATTCGTTACAGCCGTTTGCTCATCTATCACTACCTGCTTGGATTGATTAATAACATTACTAGGCAACCTTCGTAAAATGACCGTGCCAATTACAGCACCAGCCAACCCGGCCACAATAGCTATTATTGCAACGATTAAATACAACTTAATATTAGAACTATTTGAATTTAGGGAATTTGAATTCTTTACTGTTTTATT
>CAYSEY010000050.1:5058-6214 GCA_964430405.1 uncultured Candidatus Saccharibacteria bacterium | reverse complement strand
TTTACGTTGATAAAAAGGTCGATGACGTTGTAGTTGAGATAGCTATTCAGTACTGTGATAGTTTTAATGAGCAGCTTAAAGCTTTTGCAAATAACATCTTCAATCCCGAGGGTGGAACTCATGTTATTGGCTTTCGCTCTGCCCTAACCAGAGTGATTAATGAATACGCTCGTAAGAACTCGTTAATTAAGGAAAAGGATGAGAACCTAACTGGCGACGATGTGCGCGAGGGTCTAACTGCAATTGTCTCGGTAAAATTGCCAGACCCACAGTTTGAGGGCCAAACTAAGGCCAAGCTTGGAAATCCAGAAATTCGTAATATTGTTGAAAAGGTTCTTAATGAGTACTTCAGTTACTACCTAGAAGAAAACCCTAATGAAGCCAAAAAAGTAATCGGTAAAGGTCTTCTTAGTGCACGAGCTCGTTTGGCAGCTAGGGCTGCTCGCGATAGCGTAATTCGTAAGGGCGCACTAGAGGGTATGACATTGCCAGGTAAATTAGCCGATTGTAGTAGTAAAGATAAGGAAAAGTGTGAAGTGTATATTGTTGAGGGTGATTCGGCTGGCGGAAGTGCTAAGCAAGGTCGCGATCGAAATTTCCAAGCAATATTGCCACTGCGCGGTAAGATTTTAAATGTCGAAAGAGCTCGACTAGATAAAATGCTGGCTAATAATGAAGTTAAAAACTTGATTATCGCTATGGGCACAGGAATTGGCGAGACATTTGACGTTACTAAGCTTCGTTATAATCGCATAATTATTATGACCGATGCCGACGTTGACGGTGCTCATATTCGCACTCTGCTTTTGACACTATTTTATAGACACTTTCCTGAGCTTATTACTGGAGGACACGTATATATTGCCCAGCCTCCACTATTTAAGGTTTCAAAAGGCAAGTCGTCCAAATACGCCTATTCCGATGAAGAGCGTGATGTGATTATTGGCGACATTATGGCCAGTATAAAAGAAAAGCTCGATGATAAATCAAGTAAAAAAGCTACAAAAGAACCTGACAAGTCAGATGTAACTACTGCAGAAGATTTAGCTAAGCTAGCCGAGGAAGTAACTGGTGCCGAGGGCGATGAGGAAAGTGAAAAAGTAGATAATCCACTCAAGAAGGCCGGTATCAACATTCAACGATACAAGGGTTTGGG
>CAYSEY010000050.1:0-5048 GCA_964430405.1 uncultured Candidatus Saccharibacteria bacterium | reverse complement strand
GATCAGCTATGGGAAACGACGATGGATCCGGAAAACCGCATCTTACTAAAAGTTACCGTTTCTGATGCTGAGAAAGCTGATGCGATATTTAATAAGCTCATGGGCGAGGAAGTGATGCTTAGAAAGAACTTCATCCAGACACACGCAAAGAACGTAACTAATTTGGATATATAGAAGAGTGATATATGGAAGATAACAAGAAAACACCAGAAGAAACACCAGAAGAAGACAAGATCTTAGCCTTTGATGATCTTAACTTAGAACCTCAAAAGACTGAGTATGGACTGATAGCGCCAAAGCCCGTTGAGAACGAGATGGAGAAGAGTTATTTGGAGTACGCTATGAGCGTAATTGTATCTCGAGCCCTACCGGATGTTCGCGATGGGCTTAAGCCCGTTCACCGACGCATACTCTATGCTATGGGTACGCTAGGCTTGCGTCATAACGTGAAGTATCGAAAATCAGCTACTATCGTCGGTGAAGTAATTGGTAAATATCATCCCCATGGCGATACTGCAATTTATGATTCAATGGTTCGTATGGCTCAAGACTGGGTAATGCGCTACCCAAGCGTAGATGGTCAAGGTAACTTTGGCTCTATGGATGGTGATGGTGCCGCTGCTATGCGTTATACAGAAGCTCGTATGACACGTGTTGCCGAAGATATGCTATTGGACATTGATAAAGATACCGTAGACTTTATGCCCAACTATGACGGCTCTCAACGTGAGCCAAAAGTACTACCAGCAAAAGTACCTAATCTTTTATTGAATGGTGTACAGGGTATTGCTGTCGGTATGGCTACTAATATTCCAACTCACAATATGACCGAGATAGTCGATGGAGTAATTTACATCATCGATAATCCTGAAGCAACTGTCGCTGATCTAACTAAAATTGTTAAGGGTCCAGATTTCCCAACGGGTGGAGTTATATTTGACGATGGTGGCATCGCTCAGGCCTACGGAACAGGCCGTGGGAGTATTACAATGCGCGCCGTTGCTAATATTGAGGAAGACAAAAAAGGTCGTGAAAAAATTATCATTACCGAAGTACCCTATCAAACAAACAAGTCGACTCTCGTAGAAAAAATTGCGGATTTAGTAAAAGAAAAACGAATTGTTGGTATTTCTGATCTACGAGATGAATCGGCCAAAGAAGAAGTTCGAATAGTAATCGAACTCAAAAAAGATGCATATGCCAACAAAATACTTAACCAACTTTACAAACTCACCCCAATGCAGACGGCATTCCATGTAAATATGTTGGCATTGGTTGACGGCATTCAGCCAAGGGTGCTGAATTTAGAGATGGTACTAAGATATTACTTAGATCACCGCAAAGTAGTCGTGCGACGACGCACTGAATTTGAACTACAAAAAGCCAAAGATCGCGCCCACATTCTAGAAGGTTTAAGGATAGCCCTAGATCAAATAGATGCTGTAATAAGTACTATTCGAGGATCCGACACCCAAGATGAGGCCAGAACTAACTTGATGACCAAGTTTAAGCTTACTGAGATCCAAGCTAACGCTATTTTGGCTATGCAGCTTCGAACTCTAGCTGGTCTAGAACGACAAAAAATTGAAGACGAATACAATGAGCTCCAAAAGCTCATAAAAGAGCTCGAAAGGATATTAAGTAGCGAAGCCAACATCCTAAAGGTTATTCGTGATGAACTTGAAGAAATCAAAGAAAAATACGGTGATAAGCGACGAACACAGATCATAAAAAAAGCCATTGGCAACTTTAGCGAAGAGGACTTAATACCGGACGAAGAAGTAGTAATTACATTAACTAAAGGCAATTACATTAAGCGAATTCTAGCTAATGAATATCGTGCTCAGGGAAGGGGTGGCAAAGGAAAGATTGGAATGTCCACTAAGGAAGAGGATGTAGTAGACCATGTTGTTCAAGTGCGCACCCATGACACAGTTCTATTCTTTACTACACTAGGCCGTGTCTTTAAATTAAAAGTTTACGAGATCCCGCCTGCAGGTAGAACCGCTAAGGGGCAGTCGATTGCCAATGTTCTGAGCTTAAGCCCTGAAGAAAAAGTTACTTCAATGGTACAAATTATTAAAGATGATCCATCGAAGTATCTATTTATGGCGACCAATAACGGCACAGTTAAAAAGACTGCCCTGAGTGATTTTGCCAACATACGCCAAAGTGGTATCGTTGCAATCAAACTTGATAGTGGTGATCAGCTTAGTTGGGTGAAGAAAACAGCTGGTGAAGACAATATTATTATGTCTACCTCAATGGCTCAGGCGATTAGATTCAAGGAAGCTGATGCCCG
Source organism: uncultured Candidatus Saccharibacteria bacterium (assembly GCA_964430405.1). GTDB lineage: Bacteria > Patescibacteriota > Saccharimonadia > CAILAD01 > BJGX01 > CAYSEY01. The sequence goes on along the minus strand of CAYSEY010000050.1, from coordinate 2,746 downwards.
CCCTATGGGACGTGCTACGCGGGGTGTCAGGGGAATTCGCTTACGTACGGATGATAAGGTAGTTGGTATGGATGTCTTGAGCGGTGAAGATAAGCTTATGTTGGTTATTATGCAAAACGGCTACGGAAAAATTACAAAGAGCAATCAGTTTACTTCGCATAATCGCGGTGGTGTAGGTATTAAAGCTGGAGTGGTTACTAAGAAGACCGGTAAAGCAGTGGATGTTCGGATCATAAACAGCCAAGACGATGATGTTCTAATCATCTCTAAGCAAGGCCAAGTCATTAGACTGAAACTAAAAGCTATTCCGGTTATTGGTAGATCGACTCAAGGCGTGAGAATTATGCGAATGGCAGCCGATGACCAGGTTGCATCTATAGCAATTTTGCCAAAAGAAGTAGAAGAGGAAGTTGTCCCTGTAGAGACTGAAAGTAAGACAAAGCCAAAAGCTTAGCTTTTTGCCTGACCTATAAGATGTGTAGTATTATAAGCCTAAAGTAAGGAGGGTTTGTGCTTCAGTCATTGCCAAAGGGAATACGACATAGAATTTCAAGCCATTTTTTAGATCCCTCCACGGTTGTAGGCGATTTGGATATTAGAACTGGTAACAAAGTATTAGAAATAGGTTTGCCGATAGGGTTCTTTGCGCCAGCACTACTAAATAGGGTCGGGCCAGATGGTATGGTTTATGTCGCAGGGCCCAATCAAGAGTCTTTTGATAAATTGGGCCATTTGGCTGAGCAAAAAAACCTGGCATTCAAGCTATTAGCTGATCTGCTTACGGGCGGAACAATTCCGGAAGGTGAAATTGATCTTGTAGTATTAACTAATCTACTATCAAACACTCTCAAGCCAGATTCTTTTTGTTTGGCAATTGGCCAATACCTTAAGGCTGACAGTGAGATTGTACTGATTGATTGGGACAATAAAATCAAGAACGTTGGACCCAGTATGGAGAGACGCGTTACAAAGGAAGACGCCCTAAGACTGATGCACAGCTGTGGTATGCAATTCAAACGCGTATTGCAATTGCCAGGTTACCATTACGGCATGGTCTTTAGCTTTAAGTCCGACTAAACCTGGACTACACCAGGCAATCAGGCTAGAATTATATAAACAGTAATAGAGGGGAGAAGTTTGTGATAACACCATATATTTATGTGCCATTTGTAGCCTGGCTAGTAGCTCAGGGCATTAAGATGGTTATTGAAGTTATTAAAGGAGATGCTGATCTGCGTTATTTATACGCTAGTGGGGGTATGCCTTCTTCTCATTCGGCAGTAGTATGCGGTTTGGCGGGATATACTTTTTACCACCAGGGCCCCATGAGTCCCCTGTTTGGCGTAACGGCGATTTTAGCGGGGATTGTGATGTACGATAGCTTTGGTGTTCGTCGTAGTGCTGGTGAACAGGCTAAAACTCTCAACAAACTCGTGTCCGAAATGGCACACAACGGCAACCTGCGTAAGCCAGATGATTACAGCCGCTTGCGTGAGATATTAGGCCATCAGCCCCTTGAGGTACTGGTGGGCGCTGCTGTTGGTTTGCTTATAGCTACGCTCTTTAGTTTGGACCAGCTTACACCATTTATTAACTGGTTAACTGCCGTTCCAACAATCACAGAAGTTTACATAATCTTTGCACTTGGCGCATTGATATTAGTTACACCAATTGTAGTCTGGGTACTTGCCAAAAAGAAACTTAAAAAGAATCGCGCACTTGCGGAGTTAAATAAATACTTCGTCGGTGGTAATGTGATTTTGGGCGTATTGATATTATTCGCTGGGTTTGTAGCTAAGGAACAGATTGCTCCATACGGACAGCGTTGGGTTGTAGCGAGCCTTTTGGTAGCTTGGTTAATTTTTGTCATGATTATAGCTTGGCGATATTTGGCTCTGCGCAAAGTTTCGAGATTTAGTGAAGACATGGTGTCGACCCGCAAACAAGATTGGCTCAAAAAAGCCGGTAAAAAGAAATAAGATATTATTGACATATCTGTCGGTAACCTGTAAAATTCTAAACAGTTTTTGCTTACCATTTAAAGCGGACTTTAAATACAAACAGCAGGCAACAATATTGTCAGCTGCTTTTATTTTGACGCTCTGGAGCAAAGCATCTTGAGAAGTAAATAGTGCTAGAAAATACGACTCGTTAATTTCTTTTTTTTGGCTACGTTTTTCGTTAAAAATGTAGCACAGGTAAAGACTCTTCTTGAAGAGTTTGAACCTAGCCAGTATAAACTTTGGATACATAATGACGGCTTGCCGTCATGTGTTGAAGGAGTGGAACTGACAGGTCACTTTTCTACTTCTGTAGAATTGATTTTGTTCAGGATGAACATTCTAAGACATAATGACGGCTTGCCGCCAGTATGTTGAAGTTGGTCAACCGAAAACAAGGTCGTTCTTCAGAGTTTTTTGGAGAGTTTGATCCTGGCTCAGGATGAACGCTGGCGGCACGCCTAACACATGCAAGTCGAACGCATATTTTAGATCTTAGATGTTGGATTCTAGTTTACTAGTTTCTAGCGTCTAGCTTCTAACTTATGAGTGGCGGACGGGTGAGTAACACGTTGGAACCTGCCCCGAAGAGGGGGATAACTACCCGAAAGGGTGGCTAATACCCCATATACTCCGATTTATTCGGAGGAAAGCTTTTGCGCTTCGGGAGGGGCCTGCGTAACATTAGCTTGTTGGTGAGGTAAAAGCTCACCAAGGCTACGATGTTTAGCTGGTTTGAGAGGATG
>CAYSEY010000049.1:0-6244 GCA_964430405.1 uncultured Candidatus Saccharibacteria bacterium | reverse complement strand
CGTGACGAAGTTTATTATGCGCCGGTCCGAGCTAACGGTTCGCTTGGTTCTTGGACTACAAGTGTCAATTCATTGCCAGTGCCTCTCCAGGGTCACACAACAGTTGTGCAGAATGGTTATATATACGCTATTGGTGGTAATTCGGGCACACCATTTACTGCGTTTAGCTCGGTGTATTACGCACGAATTAATGCAGATGGATCTATTGGAACATGGTCGGCAAGCCCTAACTCATTGCCTGGACCTAGAATTAATCACACAAGCATTACCTCTAATGGTTATGTATATGTAATTGCTGGCCAAAGTGGCTTTCCTGCTACCGATACCGTGTATTACGCTCGACTTAATGGCGACGGTACGACTGGAGCCTGGGCAACTAGTCCGAACGTAACTCCCGCAGTGGTGGCTGGTCATACCTCAGTGGTTGCAAACGGCTACGTGTACGTTATGAGCGGAAGCGGTACTACTGCAATTTACTATGCCAAGTTAAACAAGGACGGTTCTGTTGACCCGTTTGCGACCAACGCTGATTCTACTTTCTTTGTTCAGAGTCGAGCCTCGGCTGTGGTTGCAAATGGCTATATATATAACACCGGAGGAAGGTTCTTTACGGCACCTATAGATCAATTGGACGTGCCATATCACCACAGAATAGATAGCGATGGTAGTATTGGGCCATCTGAGGCTGACTTCTTTAACTTATCAGCAATGCCACAGGCACTTGATAATCATGTTGCCCTATATGTGAATGGCTACATGTATGTAATTGGTGGTTACAATGCTACAGTCCCTGTCGATGATATATCTTATGTTTCGACACGACGAAACGCTTTTGCTGGCGCGTTGGATCTTGTTGGGCTGAGTGTTACACCAGACTATCTACCCGGCGAACAAGTTACAGAGGATGCCGTACTTGACCTAGTAGATATCACGGCAGGTTCGCAGCTAACGGCTGGCGATGTGTCGGTATTTGGTACGCTAGAGGTCAATCGATCAACGTTAATTAATGAAGGTCTGACTGTAAACGGGCCGGTACTATTTGGTGCAGAGACTCGTCTGCAAAACTTAACAGACAGTACTAATGCGTTTGAAGTTGTTGATAGTAGTGGTAATTCACTTATTAACGCTGATACCACGGGCGGTTATGTAGGAATCTCTAATTCTGCCCCGGCATATAACTTACATGTTGGTTCAGGCTCCATTAGCTCTGGAACAACGGTCGCACGATTTGAAAACGCCGGTGGCACTTGTAGCGTTACGCCAAATGTAGTAGGTGGAGTGACTTGCACATCTGACATTAGGGTTAAGAAGAATATTTCTGAAGTTACAGATGTGCTGGAAAAGCTTGGAGCAATCTCGGTATATAACTATAACTTGACTGCAGAATCCGATGAAGATCCGGTGCATGTTGGTTTTCTTGCGCAGGAACTTGAAGAAATTATGCCAGACTTAGTACAAACCGACAAAGACGGAATGAAGTCTGTATCTTATGCGGGACTTACTCCATATTTGGTTCAAGCAATAAAGCAACAACAGTCACAAATAAATGAGTTAAAAGCCAATAGCGGCACAACTGGCCAAGTAGGGGTCGATGTTATTGCGGAACTTGCGAAGGCAAATGCCATTACAATTAATGGCGATTTAGTAATTAACGGAAAAGTTGAATTTAGTTCAGCCAACAAAGGGGTCGCCAAAATCAAGTTGGGCGAGTTGAAGTTAAAAATTGACTTGCCAAAGCAATTTAGCGACAAAGCTAATGTTGTTATTAGCCCTATAAACTTTATAGATGGAGCTTATAGAACCACAAACGTAACTCCTGATAGTTTCGAGATTGAACTTAACAAAGTTCAGGTAGAAGATGTCGAGTTTAACTGGCAAGCATTCTAATCACAAATAGTTCTTAATTATTAAGCTGACTATTGGTTTACTATTAGGTATAATTATAAGCACAAGCGGAATTGTGTCCGGAGTTATTATTTATGGATAAACCAACAAACCCACCAGTTAGCAGTCAGGCTCAAGTAGTCGGTCCAGGTAGCTCAGCGAGCCCCTCTAATCAAGTTACACCAGACGCAACTAGCACAAGTAATCCGACAGCCCAACCTCCTTTGACTCAGCAAGTAAATGACAGCAAGGCTAGCATAGATGCGATGCTGAAGGACTATTTAGTTAAGAAAGGTCACCTTAGACCTGAGGATATAGCTAAAGTCGAGCATGCGGTTTCTACTTATAGTATTAATTTGGTTGATTATTTGATTAGTCAAAATATTGTGTCAAAGGAAGTTATAGGCCAAACAATAGCTGAGTACTTTGGAATGAATTATATCGATCTGCAGCTTAACCCACCCAATAAAGAGTTGGTGCGTATGATGCCTGCTGAAATTGGTACAAACTATAGGGCTGTCCTTTTTAACACTGATGATCATGGTTCTGTGGTGGTTAGCGATAATCCAAAGAATCCCGAGTTGATTCAAAAGCTCCAACAGTCTTTTGCTGGTAAGCGGGTTGGGTTGGCGTATGCATTGCCAGAAGATATTGATTCTGTATTGGTTTACTATCGAAAACCACTTGCAACTAGGTTTAATAAGATTATCCAAGAACAAGCACATGTAGCACCAGAGATTATAGATGAGATTATTAAAGACGCTATAGTGTTTGATGTGAGTGATATTCATCTTGAACCTCAAGAGAATGTGGTAGTTATACGATTCAGGATAGATGGTGTGTTGCATGAAGCCGGACAGGTGCCAAAGCAGTATTACGAAAAGATACTGAATAGACTAAAAGTTCAGTCTAGGATGAGGATTGATGAACATGGCTCTAGTCAGGACGGTGCAATTCGATACATGGTGGATGAGGAACCAATAGATATTCGTATTTCAATCGTCCCAACCCTAGATGGCGAGAAGGTAGCATTAAGATTGTTAGCGGGCTATTCAAGAAATCTGAACTTTAAGAACCTAGGATTTGGTGTTCGGGATTTAAAAACTATTAATCATCAGATGCATCGGCCATTTGGGATGATAATTACCACTGGTCCAACCGGCTCTGGAAAGACCACCACTTTGTATGCCCTACCAAAGATGCTAAATAACCCCGATATAAACCTAACAACCATCGAAGATCCGGTAGAGTATAAGATTTACGGAGTTAATCAAATACAAGTTAGTTCTCAGAGTAATCTAACTTTTGCCGAGGGATTAAGAACGATCGTACGACAAGATCCGGACATTATTTTAGTTGGGGAGATTCGCGACACAGAAACAGCTAAACTTGCAGTTAATGCTGCCCTTACGGGGCACTTACTATTCTCGACTTTTCACGCTAATGATGCTGCTACTGCAATACCAAGGCTAATCGATATGGGTGTAGAACCATTTTTATTGGCTTCTACTTTGAATGTGGTTATTGCGCAGCGCTTAGTACGTCTGGTACATGAACATTGTAGAACGCAATACAGTGTACCTATGGACCAACTTGTTAAGCAGTTGCCTGAGGCGCGCAAGTATTTTGGTGATCAGGCAGGCGTAACCTTGAGTTACGGTAAGGGCTGTGACGGGTGTAATCATTCTGGCTATAAGGGGCGGTCGGCAATCTATGAAATTATAGGAATGACACCAGCTATAAAGGCAGTAATTATGAAAAACCCGTCAAGCGAGGAGATTTGGCAAATTGCACGTCAAGAAGGTGCCAGAACTCTTTTTGAAGACGGTATAGAGAAGGTTAAGGTTGGTAGAACTACACTAGAGGAGTTGATGCGTGTCGCCGAACCAAAATAATATTGATGCAATAAGAGTTCGTCCTGCCGACCAGCCTGAGCCACAATCTCAGCAATCTGTTTCCCTTCAGGCAAATAACGAACCTGTTCAACCCAAGCAAAAGAAGGTCGAACGGGCCAAGACAGTTACTCCTAAAAAAACCAATGTAAAAAGGTTGCCTCGTGGTTCGGTTAGTCGTGAAAGCAAAGAATATTTTGTTGAGAATTTAAGCATGCTTATAGCTAGTGGAGTTACGATAGGTGAGGCGCTAGTAACTGTGGCTAGCGAAATGCCCTCAAAAAGAGTTAAAAAAGCTGTGCTCGATATGGCGGCAAAAGTAGACGAGGGCAGTATGTTTTGGAAGTCATTAGAAGAAAGCGGAATATTGAACATATCGGCAGTAGCCTTAATTAAGGCTGGTGAAGAATCAGGACGGTTGGCAGAGAACTTAAAAGTAGTTGCCGAACAAATTCATAAAAACAATGTAATGACTGCGAAAGTACGTTCAGCTCTACTTTATCCAGCATTTCTGTTGACGCTGTTGATATTGGTAGGTAGTGGGATTGGATTGTTTTTATTACCAAAATTGGCGGAAATATTTAACGGGCTAGATGTTCAGTTAAACCTCTTGACGAAGCTACTGATTAATTTTGGTATATTTTGGTCGCACTGGGGCCTAATACTAACTGGGGTGATGTTTGTATTGCTATTTTTTATGGTACTTGCAATCACCTACAATAAAACAATTCGCAGTTGGGCTGAGGTGGTACTATTTAAGCTCCCAGGTATGGGTAGATTGATGTATGAAACCGAAATATCTAGATTTGGTTTTATTCTAGGATCTTTACTTGATGCAGGTTTACCAGCAGTTGAGGCTCTTGATTCACTATCTGACTCAATGGCCACTAAGCGCTATAGGGACGCCACAAAGATTATGCGCGACAGCATTGAAGAGGGGAATACATTTGCAACAACTTTTGATCGCATTAAGGACAGAAAGGCTTTCCCGGGTCCAATTAGGCAGCTTATTATAAGTGCTGAAAAATCTGGTAACTTGTCCGAAACGCTCCTTAAGCTGAGCAAGATTTACGAAGACAAAGCAGATATTACTTCTCGCAACCTCGAGACTCTGTTAGAGCCAGTTATACTCGTAATCATTGCAGTTGGCGTATTGTTCGTGGCATTAGCTGTAGTGCTACCGATCTATAGCTTGGTGGGTGGAATAGATACGGGTGGCACGAATTAATGACTTCACAGACTCGAGGATTTACTACAATCGAACTGATTCTTACGATTGGTATAATGGGCGTGATGTTTGCTGCATCTACACCGATATTTCGATCTTTTTTATTGAAGAATGACCTAGAGGTTAGTTTTAATGTATTAAATCAAAACCTTTATAGGGCACAGAGCCTAGCTCGTAATGGTGAGCGCGATAGTAGCTGGGGTGTGCGTATTCAACCGGGCAGTATAGTCTTGTTTAAAGGTAACTCTTATGCTACGCGAGATACCGGGTTTGATGAGACATATACTATTCCTACGGGTATGCAGATTGGTGGTACGGCAGAATATGTATTTCAGAGATTTACTGGCCTACCAATTACAACTGGGGTTTCAAACTTGACCTATGCCGGTGAAACACATACAAGCACTGTTAATAGTAAGGGTATGGTTGAACAGCAATGAAACTACATCGACGAGGATTTTCACTGGTTGAAATTATCTTAGCGATTGCTGTATTTGCGCTGATCAGTACTGTTATGCTCAGCGCATACGTATATGGACGCCAAGCTACACAATTGTCCGGAAACCGATCTCGAGCCAGCCAACTTGCCAATGAAGCCATGGAGGCAGTCCGCAATATTGCTAACCCAAACTATTCAAACTTATCAAACTACTCCAATGGCACTACTTATTATCTAACCCAACTAAATAATCAATGGCAGCTTACGACTGCCCCAACGCTGATTGATGGGTTATATACTCGTACTTTAGTGTTTTCCGATGGTCCAAATGGCTCACGTCAACTTACGGTGAATGTTGTGTGGCAACAGACTCTGCAGCGTCAAGGTAATATGGTGGCTAAAACCTATTTTGCTAACTGGCGCCAACCAACTTCAGCGCCAATTAAAAGTGGTCTCTTTGTCTATGCGAATGGTGGATTGACTTCGGACTACATAGGTTTTAAGCAGCTGCTTAGTAGTGGGGCTTGGACAGGCGCTACAATATTACCTGACATTGATCCGGGTTCTACCAATAGGGCCCCACGATCCTTAAAGCTATATTCAGCTCAAACAGGTTCGGCGAAGATGGTTATTAGCAGGCACTACAACGGATCTAGCCAATTCCTATATGCTACTTATTGGAATGGAACATCATTTGCTCAGCCACAACTCTTGGCGCAGTGGAACTCATCGGCCGCATTGAACTCGGGAAATTATGGAGGAGATTATTTATCGGATGGATCTTTTGTGGCGGTATATTAT
>CAYSEY010000048.1:0-6292 GCA_964430405.1 uncultured Candidatus Saccharibacteria bacterium | reverse complement strand
GTCCACGCCGACCATAGGATACATATTAAAGTTGTTGAGCTGGCTAACAAAATAATGTGCACGCTAACTACACTTGTATTATCTAACCCGTAGATCACTAGAGCGACTAATGCCAGACTAAGTCCAATGACGAATAATAGTCCAATTATCCAGCTAAGAGAGTATCCCAAACTCACCAGCGGATGCCGTACTATCTGCCGAAAGGCCAAGCTAATCGTTCCCTGGTCACCCATGTCTCCAATTGCTGTAATCGTTTGAAGCCAAAAACGCAATGAAAAATACAGTATAAACAATAGCGCACTGATAATAACAATGACTCCGTAGAAAATCACTTGCTGCTGTGTCGACCCATAACTCAACACGTACGCCACATATGTAGCAATCAGCAAAATTATGACTAGCAAAATAAATACCATAGCCTTAACCGCTTTTTGCCATACATTATGCAACACAACACTAGAGGACTCCCTGAGAGTACGGCTAATCTGGACATATCTATGATCTAGTTGCTGATAGCGGTATCGAATTATTGCTGGAGTTATTAACGAGTCGGCTAGCCAGCTAATAACTATCAATGTAAGTATTGCCAAGCCGACTGCAATAATAGCCGAGGTACTTTCCCCTCCTAAACCAGATTTTGCCCCTTCAAGTAGCTCGTCTGGTTTAAGTACAAAGATATACCTTAACTGATATACGAATATTGGTAATGTCGCAAAAAACAACACTCGTAGACTAAATAAATTGCGTACAAAGGCAAACTGAAAAATGTCAGCTACTGCAATGGATCGAAACGCCGAAGCCAATACCGTAAAATATCCACCCCTGACTACGTGGATAGACTTTTTGTTTACATGTTCTTTGGTAGAATTTTTCTTATTCGTAGACCTTGGGTCTCTTGGTTTATCTACGGTCTTGCGTTTTATATCCAAACCCGGATTAGCAGACCTTGTAGCCTGCTTTTTAGGTATACGTCTAATATCGATGTTTCGGGGGCTTGCCATATATGCTTATGGTTATTATAGATCTATCTAAGTTACTTAGTAAATCGTTGCTTGGTTTTCACGCGCGTAAGAATGTAGGCTTTAGTAGACTTTGGTAAGCTAATTCGATGACCAGCAATCTGTTGAGCCGGAGTTCTTGCCATAAGCTTAGTTAGCGCTGCAAAGTAACTGTATGCAAGCTCAACGCCGTATCGGCTGCTAATTGGTAGTTTTTGGATTGCTGGTTTAGCGATTTGTAAATCATTATTAATATCGTTGATGATATGATTTTTTGATTCTTCATCAAGCTTAAAGGGCTGGCTATGAGGAAAGTATACCCTGCCTAAATCACTGGAGTCGCTAGAGTAATCTCGTAAGAAATTAATCTTCTGAAAAGCCGAACCAAGTGCGCGAGCCTCTGGCAATAAATCATTATATTTCCGTTTGCTACCATTCACAAAAATCATTAAGCACATCAACCCTACAGCCTCAGCCGAACCATATATATAGTTTCTGTATTCCTGTTCACTAAACTTCCGCTTCTTGATATCCATGCGCATACTTTTTATAAATGCGTCAATTAGGTCGGAAGGTATTTGATAATCCTTAACCACACCAGCAAAGCAATGTACTATTGGGTTCGTACTAAAGCCAGACTTAATGGCTCGTTTCAAATCTAGGGTTAAATCCCCAAGATAACCATCCATCTTATCGGGACGCCAAGTATCAACTACTTCGTCGGCAATTCTCACGAATGCATAAACAGATACAATTGCATCCGAAACCTTCGGACTAAGTAGCGAGGTAGCCACCGAAAATGATGACGAGTAGCTTTCGGTAATTTTTCTACATAACTCTAGACTAATCGTATTGTACTGATCGATGTTATTCATATTATTTTTTTCTTTCTACACAGTATATGGAGAATGAATTTAATAAACCTTTTGTCTCGTCATCGATCTCCATCCGATCAAGTATTGCGAGTGCTTTCTGCAAATGGTCTTCGGCTGCAACAGCAACTTTAGCCTGTGCACCACATTCTTTTAAGATGGTGCGCACAATCTTCACATCTTCACTGGTCAGCTTTGCCTTACCGAGCCTCGTCTCAATCGCCCGCCACTCTAAAGACTTACTTAGCCGCTTAGCATAAAACATCAACAAAGTCTGCTTTCCCTCGCGTATATCCGAGCCCACCGGCTTGCCGGTCTGTTTACTGGATCCAAACATTCCAAGTAAATCATCTGTCAGCTGAAAAGCCTCACCAAGTTCACGTCCAAATTCAGAGAAACTATCCATAAGACCATTTGTATTGCCGTGATAGATAACACCAAATTGCAATGGCGAAGTGATGGTGTATTGGGCAGTTTTATAGTAATTGACCTTATCTATATTCTTTAGGTTTAATCGCTGTCGTGTTTGCGATAAGACATCTAGCTGCTGACCTGCACCAGTTTCGAACAAAATCCTTTGAAAATGATTCATCATTGCGAATCTTGTTTCAGCCTTAGCATTTAAATTCGCCAGTACCTCAAATGTAAATGCCTCATTCAGTTCACCTGCCAATATGGCGATGGCTTCGGCAGTATGACGCGCGCGGGACGAGTCCAGATTCCCCTTCAGGCGACGCTCGTAAATTCCAGTTATATTTGGGCCTCCATAGCGAGTAGTATCACCATCCATTACGTCGTCATGAATCAACACGAAATTATGAAAAATCTCTAGTGCCAACGCAGCATCTAGTGCTTCATCTACATTATTCCCGCCTGCCGCCCGATATCCCAAAACCATGAGTGTAGGCCTCAGACGCTTACCTCCACGCAAGATGTATTTTTGCATATCTTCTAATAACCGTTTGTATATCGGATCAATCTTAGAAGCAGCAATAATTTTGTCATCAAAATACAATTTAATTCGACTATCAATCTCGTCTTTGACATATTTATTTAGGCTTAGCAGTTTTTTCATAAGGTTCTATATATTATCAGCTAATATTCTCTCTGTAACTAGCTTGGCACTCAACGTAACCATAGGTATACCGCCACCCGGATAGGTGCTTGCACCCACGAAGTAAAGATTACGAATATCACGACTTTTGTTATGAGGCCTGAAATAACCAGATTGAAAAAAATGATGACTCAATCCAAATGCCGAACCATTATGTAGGTTAAATTTATTTCTAAAATCCTGCGGTGTAAACACTATTTCTGACTCAATCTTATCTTTTACATCTATGTTAAATTCAGTTTTGAGCCTACTGATTACCTGTGAGCGAATTTTTGGTATTCCTTTTTTCCAATCGACCTGTGCTTGAAGGTTTGGAACCGGAACTAAGACATAAAAAACCTGTCGCCCTTTTGGTGCAAGACTCGGATCGGTCTTTGTTGGGATGTACGTATAAAACGACGGATCACTTGGCAAGACTCTTTGATGGAAAATCTCATCCAAATTGTTCTTAAAATCGTCACACAAGAAAACATTATGATGAAGCATCCCCTCGCATTCATCATTAACACCCCAATAAAACAACAATGCCGAGCTAGCTTGTTTGTAAGAATCTAACTTAGTATCCGGCATAGATGGCCTGTGACTGAATTCGACAAGCTTTTTATTTGTATAAACCAAATCTGCGTTTGCCAGCACCATATCTGCGGACATTTGTTTGCCGCCACTCAACACTACGCCAGTAGCACTCGCCTCTTTCACGACGATTCTTTTTTGGCCGCCCATGTCTTTAACTAATTTTTCTAATGCAAGACTCAAAGAGTACATACCTCCTTTTGGATACCAAATACCTAGGCCTGTCTCCATGTAGCTCACCATGCTATATACTGCAGCTGCTTCGTGCGGACTAACGCCCAAGTACATGCTCTGAAAACTAAAAAGTTGCCGTAAGCGCTCATCTTTAAAATAATGCGAGACAAAATTGTATAACTTGCTCAAGCCACGCTTTTTCATCAACTCCATACCACTCTTAGGGTTAATGAAATCTGTTAGCTTATCAAAATTTTTATCAATAAAACCGTCTCGACTAATCCTATACATCGCCGAAACATCCCCAAAGAATCTATAGCACTGCTCGGGTGCCTTTGGATCTATCTTGGCCAGCTCTTTAGCTAGACGTGGCAAATTACTACTCATCGTAATTTTTGTTTTGTCAGCATAGGCTACTTGGTAGTTTGGCTCAAGCTGAATTAATTCGATATAGTCATTGAAGTCCTTACCGCAATATTGAAAAGTATCGTACAACACATCGGTCATCATAAGTAACGTGGGGCCCATATCAAAGGTGTAACCATCTTTCTCGATACGATGTGCGCGTCCACCAACCCGATCTTCCTTTTCTAAAACCGTAACCTTAGCGCCCTTTTTAAGGAGTCTGGCTGCAGAACACAAGCCACCAACACCACCGCCAATTATAATAATTTCTTTCCCTGTTAGACTCATACTCTCCTAATTTAGCATATAATTGTACTGTGAAGTTTAGTTATATCATATTGTTAATGTTTTCGATGGCCGGAATGATAGTTTTGGATTACCGGTTTAAGCTGTTGTTTTTTAGTAAGCCAATTGCCGCAATCAAAAGTATCGTTATAAGCACCAGCCTACTACTTTTTATAGACATCATCGGAGTTAACTGGAAAATATTCACTACTAATCAATCTTATGTGATAGGTTTGGGGCTTGGTAGTGAAAATATACCAATTGAAGAACTGATTTTTTTGATTTTCATTAACTACTTCATACTGTGTATCTACCAGATATTTGCGAAAAGACAAAACGATGTATAAATACTTTCTTTTAATCTGTTTAGCTCTATTCTTAACTGGTGTAGTTTTTGCGATATATCAGCTTAAACTAGTCAATTTAAAAGCCCTATTGTACACAACAGGCGTTGGCTTTATGGCAATGCTGATATTCAATACATACCTGACTAGCCTGCCAATTGTGATGTATAATACAAACTCCATAGTAGGTGTGTATTTATCGAGTTTCCCCATTGAAGATATCGGCTATCTTATAGTTGTAGTGTTATTAGCTCCTTCGCTGTTTGAACACTTTAGTCATGAAAAAACATCAAAAAAATAATCAAAATCTAAGCCTAGGCGAAGTACTGGCTACTTCGCGGCCATTCAGCTGGATAAATACGGCGGTTCCATTTTTCGTCGGATATGTCTTGGCATTTGGACGAATTGACCTAAACTGCGTCATCGGTACAGTTTACTTTAGTTTCTTTTACAACCTATTGATGTATGGTGTAAACGACATTTTTGACTATGAATCAGACTTAAAAAACCCCCGAAAAAATTCCATCGAAGGTGGCTTGGTTGATAAGCAAAAGCACCGGCTGCTTTTCATACTAATAGTTGCCTTTAATATTCCAATACTGGCTTATCTTCTTATCAGTGGTAATACGACTAGCAACATCCTATTAGTAATGATTGTGTTTTTCACATTTAGTTATTCTGCAAAGCCATTACGTTTTAAAGAAATACCTATTCTCGATTCTATAAACTCTAGCCTACACTTTGTACTACCATTAGTCTTCGGTTTGCTATATGGGAACGCCACTGAGCTCCCATGGCCGGCCATTATTGCATTCTTCACATGGGGAGCAGCCTCACAAGCTCTAGGTGCTATTCAAGATATTAAGCCCGATCGCATGGCCGGTATAGCATCTATCGCCACAAAGCTTGGATCAAGATTCACCAACACATATAGCCTAGTCCTATATATTATGACCTGCTTGATCGTTGCAGTTGCTTACTTTCCATGGGGTTTGGCTGCTGCATTAATACTGTCGGTATTTCCTCTCAATGTGTTTTTCTTCAGAAAGTATAAATCCGAAGCAAAAAGTGCCGAGTATCGCAGAGCATGGAAAAACTTTATTTGGCTAAACTTGATATGTGGTTTCTGGCTTGCTCAACTACTACTCTTTGCATTTGACCCATTTGCTATCGGACAAGGCAGAGTTGCGCTGTTCGGGGGATTCATTATATTGTTTGGAATTATTCAACTTGGGCTTATTTTGTACAATTATCGTATATTTAGCCGTCCAAAAACCAAACGGCTCGGTGATTTACCAAACATCGATGTAATAATCCATTCCACCGGAGATAAGGATAACATTGCTTCTACACTCTTGGCGTTAATCGGGCAAAACTACCCACACTTTGATATCTATTATGCAAATTTAGACCATAATCCCCAATCGCAAAGAATTGCCGATAGCTACCAAGATAGTAAGCTCCATATAATAGATGTAGACCGGCCGCCCTCTGGATGGACTCAGCAAGCATGGGCTAGTCAAACAT
>CAYSEY010000047.1:6118-6451 GCA_964430405.1 uncultured Candidatus Saccharibacteria bacterium | reverse complement strand
CCAGCGGAGACGTCCTCGTTCGTTAGAACAGATGTCTTGCTGGAGGCGTAGTTACCAACGCTCACTGGTATCGGCGAACTCGAGGAAGCCATGAGTAGGCCCCCACATGAGATCGACAGCGATGTCCGGGAGTGGCTGATTGTTGTGGTCGAACCAATCCCTGATCAACTCGTCCAGTCGGTTCCTTACTCTTCGGGCCTGCTTGTTGTTGGGGTACGGCTCAGAGAAGCGAACCAGCACCCACATGTCGGGTGCGTTGACGGCCTTGGAATGGAAGCGGTGGTAGTCCACCTGCACGGCTGCCTCGGGTGTCCCCTCGCTCAGCCCGAGAAG
>CAYSEY010000047.1:0-6108 GCA_964430405.1 uncultured Candidatus Saccharibacteria bacterium | reverse complement strand
CGAATGCCTCGGTGAGCTGCTGTGCCTTGGTGCCAGCCGTGGTGGCTGACGGATAGGACTTGGGCTTGCATGTGATATCGACGAGAGGCATGTGCTCTCCTTGGTACTCTACAGTGACAGCTGTAACTGATCACGCGGGAAACCGAATGATTTGGCAATATTACCATATTTAAGGTATAAAGTCAATAATTAGATCTTATGAGCAATCACGCTTATTTCAATGTTGGCCCCAAGTGGAAGCGAGCTAACACACACAGCCTCTCTTACTGGAAGTGGTTTGGTGAAGTGGTTTGGATATACCTCGTTTAGCTCAGGCATAATCGACATATCTGTGACATATATAACAACTTTTACAATGTCAACCATCTTTGCACCAGCTTCCTCAACAATCGCCCTGATATTACCCATAATCTGCTCAATTTTTTCAGCCGTGGTCCCATCAACCATTTTCCCATCCGGTTTTACATGGACTTGACCCGAAACATATACAATGTCGCCCACTACTAGCCCTTGGGATAGTATGTGTTCAGCGTTTGGAGCCTGGTCAGTTTGCACTTGCTTCTTCACTTCAGCTTCTCCCCTAAATGGTCTTTGAGATCTGAGATTTTAATTCTCTCTTGCTTCATACTATCTCGCTCACGCACAGTAACAGCCTTATCCTCGAGGCTTTCAAAGTCGACCGTCACACAGTATGGTGTGCCAATTTCGTCTTGCCGGCGATAGCGCTTACCAATACTTTGAGTTTCATCATATTCTACGTTATATTCACCGGCAATTTCATCGAACACAGTTCGCGAGAGCTTGCCAAGCTCTGGCTTTTTACTAAGTGGTAAAACCGCAACTTTTACCGGTGCTAGATCATTGGGTAGATGAAGAACTGTACGAGTCTCCCCCTTCACTTCCTCAGTGTCGTAGGCGTCTAATAGAACAGCCATAAACAACCGTTCCACCCCAACAGATGGCTCAATAACAAATGGGGTTACCCGCTCTTTAGTTTCTTCATCAAAATAGTTCAAATCCTTGGAAGATTCCTTCATATGACTCGTAAGGTCATGATCGGTTCGGTTAGCAACCCCATATAGTTCTTTCCAGCCAAATGGATAGTGGTACTGGATATCTGTACTGCTAGCGGCGTAGTGAGCACGCTCTTCTTCGCCATGTTCGTGCCACTGAAGGTTTTTACCATCTATACCTAGGCTCTTAACCCAATCCAGGCAGAATTCCTTCCAATACTCATACCACTTATCGGCTTCATCGGGTTTGGTAAAAAACTCTAACTCCATTTGCGAAAACTCTCTTAGGCGAAATATAAAGTCACCTGGTGTAATTTCGTTTCTAAATGCTTTTCCTATCTGGGCTATACCAAACGGCAGCTTGGACCGTGTGGTCTCGCGGACATTATTAAACTGCGCAAAGATACCACCAGCAGTTTCAGGACGGAGGTACGCCACGGCCGAATCGTCTTCTATCGGACCAACAAAGGTTTTAAACATCATCTGAAATGTTCGAGCCTCAGTAAAAGTCTCTTTTTTGCCACAGTTTGGGCAAGCTTTGCCTTTTAGAGCGTCATTAAGTTTATTTAAATCAGATGTATCAATTTCGGCTACATGGTCGGCACGGAATCGATGTTTACATTCTTTACAATCCACCATCGGATCAACGAAAGTCTCAACATGTCCACTAGCTTTCCATAGTTTTGGATTTTGTATTATTGAGGTATTTAACCCAACGACATTGGGATTCCGATTTACAAAATGCTTCCACCAGCTATTTTTGATATTATTTGCTAACTCTGCTCCATATGGACCGAAATCCCAGAAGCCACCAATACCACCATAAAGCTCACTCGACTGGAAAACAAAGCCACGCCTCTTAGCGTAGCTGGTGAGTTGTTCCATTGTCATTTTGTTTTTCGATTCACTCATAGCAGTTATTATACCCTAGCACTCTGTCAGCATGCAAAGCTAAATACTCTGAAACAATACCTTAGCAGATTTTAACTTTTTATGAGTATAGTACTGTATATAGCTCACTAGTATATCTAGCGAGCTACGAGTCACATCGTCTGAAGCCTTTATGCGGTTAATCGTACCAGCATTATATTGCAAACAAACCTTCCATAACTTTACAACATCAGGCGGTACACTTATGCTCTCGTGACCTTCGGCTTTTGATTGTACTGTTCCTTCGGATAAGTTCAAGTAGTACTGATTTTGATCCGAACTGGTGATGTGTGGTTCAACCCCACTTGCCCTAAGGATATTTAATAGAGCAAAACTAACGTGTAGCCAGAATTTGCTATCGTTATGCAACAGACTCAAGGCTTGTTCGTAGGCACTAAAAAGCACCAAATTCGGCATCTCATCTACAGTTAGTATATCGATCACCTCGGTTAGCAAGAGTGCAGCCATATTTTGCTCAGGATTTGTACTGTAGTAAAGGTTTTCTTCAACTGCTCGGGCGCCCACCAAAACCGGCAGTTTTGCTTTACCTAGAATTCTGAATCTTGTTTTAACAAGCGGTTCAATATGTGACTGTAGCTTAGCTCTGGGTTTCTTCACGCCTTTAGCAACTACGCTAATTTTTCCAGTTTCGATACTGTATATCGTCAGTATCAAATCATTGTCACGAAGTCGCTTTCGACCAATAACGTATCCTGTAAACTCACGTTCATTCATAGTTACTCAAGCCGTACTGCACTACCTCCACCAACTTGCCTACTGAAAACTGTGATTTCGTATATATTCCAATGATATTTAGAGACACACACAACTCCTTATTTAACCCTACCTCGTCAGTGTTTAAACCCGTCACGATTACAACTGGTATCATATGAGAACCAGCTCGTCTACGCAGCCTCTTTAGTAGCTCAAAACCATTCGTGTCACCAAGAACTATGTCTAGTACAATTATCCCTATTTGATTCTTATCGAATAACTTCATTGCCGTTTGAGTATCGTCAGCCATAAATACATTTAAGCCTTCAGAAGCCAAACTCTTTTGATATACTTCAGCTAACAGCTGGTCGTCTTCTATTAATAATACATTCTTTTCCATATCAATAGTTTATATAAAGTGTAGTTGACTCGACAAATTTAAACGCATGAAAACAATGCGCTTATCACCAGATTTGCTCCAGCTTATATCTCCCTCCATATAGTGAAGTATGCTTTCGATCATGCCTATAAGTTCTTTATCAAGCAACTTTAGGTTATTTGCCTTTCCTCCGCAAAATTTAACCGATACATAGCCACTTCTACGGCGTATGTATATATTTATCTGTTTGAGATTCTGGTCCTCTAATAAAAGCAAAATAATAACTATGCGTAGACACGCGTATAGACTGGTTTCATCCGCTAATACATTTACCATGGGTTTGATACGTTGAAGATTTACCTCGACGATATCGACCGAAGCTGAGCGAGAATTGTTTAGTAGTCTTACCAAGTCAACCGACCTGCTATCCTCTATCGTCGGGCTACCATGTATCTGTAGGCATAGCTGTAACAACCTAGTATGCAACTGACAGCGCCGTATGCCACGCTCAAAGACCTTTTGGTCGGCAAGCCTAGTGATTGCACCTTCCTGAATAATCTGATCAGCGGCGATCCTCTGAGCGAGCAGGGATAGGATCCAATTCAGTTCATCGTAGCTTGATTTCGGCATATTATCAGCTTAACCGCGATATGCCTTATCACCAAGCACAGGCGCTTTACGGATTGAGCTTAGTACTAGCTAAGATATTATTAAAAGTTGCGCTGTATTTATCAGGGTCGTCGGTTCGGAAAGTAATGACCTTTTCTCTTAATGGGATTACTACAAATTCGGCCTTTGCTTTAGTCTTAGAGTCCACTGTCCCCTTATAGCGTCGTCCCGATATACCAGACACGGTCGCATCTGAAGCTACAATCGCGCCACCCGATTTTTTTGCTGTTTCGTTAAGATCAGCAATTATTTTATCGTAATCAGCTTTCTTTTGATCAAAACTAAAAACATGAGTCTTAACGGTAACATCTACATAGTCCGGATCTGCCCAACCCACTATAGTGCCTTCTGAAGCCTTTGGTGTAAGAGCTAAACTCCATGTTTTAGGAATTGGTATCTCAAAACTCCCAAAGTCTGCTGGTGCCTTGTAAATCCTAAAGTCCTTACCGGTAGCTTCTATATATGCTTTCTCGGAAGCTGCTTTCTGATCTTTTGTACCAGCATCATAGCCCGACTGATACTGATTTTGTTGCTCAGTCTTTTCTTTTGATGAGCCACTAGACGCCACTACGACCACCGCGATAATTATTACCAATACAAGTACTGCCGCCCCAATCAGAACAAATATCATTGGATTCTTCTTCTTTTTCTTACCACCCGAAGAGTTTAATCCCATACCAGAGGGGTCTGGTAATTGGGCATCGCCTCCAAGGGGTGCCTCTGCAGCGGGCGTAGGTTTTGTTAGTGGGTTTTCAGGTTCCATTTTATCCCTTTAAATTTGCCTCTCCTGGCTCCCAATCGACCGGACAAAGTCCGCCAGTTTGCAAAGCCTTAACCACGCGCATAGTCTCCTCAACACTACGACCAACGTTACTATCAGATATTATTACATATCGAAGATTACCATCAGGATCAATAATGAAAGTTCCTCTTTCGGACTCTCCATTCGACTCGTTCAAAACTTCATAATCGCGACTGAGACTATGTGAAGTGTCCGCAAGAATAGGGAAAGTTACTTCTGGCATATCTTTTTCGAACCAAGCCTTGTGGCTATACACACTATCTGTGCTGGCTGCTAGTATTTGAGTATCAATGTCCTCAAATGCTTTACACATTTTGGCAAATCCTTTAATTTCGGTTGGGCAAACAAAGGTGAAGTCACGTGGATAGAAGAATAATATTACCCATTTACCTTTATAGTCTTTTAACGACACTTCTTTGTAATCGTCTTTTGTGCCTTTTTGATATGCTGACTGTTTGAAGTCTGGTGCTGGTTGATTAAGTTTTAACATGTATTTATTTCTCCTTATTTAGTATATTTTTCGATCACCCATTTGGGTAGCCTATCGTTAACTTCGTTCCAATCGATGAGCTTCATAAAGGCTGTAATGTAATCTTTTCGAGCCGTGGCATAGTCAACAAAGTAAGCATGTTCATAAACATCCAATACAAGCATAGTCGTACCATTCCACACTCCACCCTGATTATGTACATCGCACAGGTAATTATCAAGTTGATTCAAGTCAAAATCAAAGCTCATTACTACCCAGCCACGAGCCGAAATACCTAATGCCGAGAATTCTTCCGCCCATTTTTCAATACTTCCCCATCTTTGCTCAATTAACTGTCGAATAGGTCCGTTACATTCAGTTGGTTTGTTGGTCATGTTATCAAAATAATACTCATGAAGCTTAACGCCGTTCAGGGCAAAGCTCTTTTCAACAAACAATTCGCGGATGTCAGAGAAAGTGGCATTAGTTGCTGAGGTATCTACAGTTGATATTTTATCGACGATTTCATTATACTTTTTGACGTAACCGGCGTACAACACGTCGTGGTGCTCACTGAGCTGCTTTTCGCTTAGCCCTGGCAACGATTTATATTTAAGAGGTTTAACTTCTATCATACAAACATATTGTACTATACAATTAGTGATCTCAAAACTGATATATGTTAGCTGCGCCTACTTTTTTGGCAATTTTTCTGCCTGGTAAGCTAAATCCGTAAGACACTACCTGCGCACCAGGTTTCAGCTCGTTGTTCAGCTTTTGCGATAATCGCTTCATGTATGGCTGCGCACTAAAAATAAACACCATACTTGCCTTGCTTATATCAGCTTGCCAATAATCACCTATTTTGCAAGTAGCATCAGAGTATTGCCTTAATCGATATTTGGCAATCAAAGCTAGAATCGGGTTAAGTTCATATCCAATTGCTTTGTAGCCATATTTAGCTGCCTGGATCATAACCCTTCCATCCCCACTCCCTAAATCAACAACTAGAGCACCTTTGCGTAACCTAATCACACCAAATAGATTCTTAATGTCTGCTTGCTTGGTTGGCACATACGGTGCGCCTACCAATATTATCAGCGCAAAAAACACAAACAATACTACTAAGACC
>CAYSEY010000046.1:0-6590 GCA_964430405.1 uncultured Candidatus Saccharibacteria bacterium | reverse complement strand
AATTTTGGTTCACAATGGGGCAAGACGGCAGAAAAGTATAGCGGGAGTATGGCTCAAGTCTTTGATGTGTTAAAAAACTTTAGGGGTAGAGTTCTGCTTTCTTGGGTTCAGAGTGACCGGCCGGTAAGTGTAGAGAAGCAGAGTGCATACAACGAGGTTATGGATGCGAGAATGCGTTCTGGAAGTTCGGATACTGCCATGTCCCACGTCGGCGTGGAGCATAACTTTAGAAAGCTAAATAGTAACCCGAGCGATAATTTGATAGAGATTGGCTCGCTCGATAATGCAGCAAAGATATTCGCTGACTGGCAATTGGCGGGATAACTTGAGCATAAGGGTTATTTAGAGTAAATTATAATCAACTATTAAAAAAAGGAACACAATGGCACCCGAAAAGAAACCAGCTCCAAAATCAACTTCAACTACTAAAGCAACATCACAGCCTACGGCTCAACCTGCTCCACAAACAGCTACTACAGCCAGCCAGACCCCAAAAACCAATACGATGGCTGTAATTGCAATAATCTTGGCATTTTTCATCCCTTTTGTCGGATTAATACTGGGTATTGTAGCGCTTAGCCAAATTAAGAAACGCAATGAAGGTGGCAAGGGCCTAGCGGTTGCCTCGATTGTAATATCTGTCTTTATTATGCTAATGCAATTAGTGGTGATTGGTGTATTTTGGGGAGCAATATTTGCTGCCAAGAGTGAGCTCAATAAGCAGGGCGTGAATATCGATACTAATAATGGCACAATCGACGTTAAGGGTGAGGATGGAGACTCTGCATCTATTGGAAACGCTAAAGTACCAAGCGGGTTTCCGAGTAGTGTGCCTATTTATCCTGGATCTAAAGTCGTAGCATCCTCTAAGGGTTCGGACGGAACGGAGTTTACTGTATTCTTAACCACTACAGATCAGAAGTCGACAGTTGAAAGCTATTACCAGTCAGAACTTAAGAAGAGTGGGTGGGTATCAGATACGTCTAGTAGCTCTGTAGACCTTGGTTTCGCATCGGGCGCAAAGTACACCAAAGACGGCCAGCAGCTATTAGTTACGGTTGCGCAGGACAAAGACAATAAAGGTACTGCCATTACTCTCATCGTGACACCTGAAAAGTAGTTGTATGCAACTAACTAAAGAAGACTACAAGAGGCTATTTTTACCATCCAAAAAAGAGATATGGATTATAGCTATACTGGTTTTGGTAGTCTTCTTGGTGTTTGAGGCGAACCTAATTTATCTAAAGGCGACTCAAAACACCATATTTTCCGACACCAGACTACAAGAGAATTTTTATGATCAAGTTACAGCAGTTTTTGGGCAGAATTCAGTCACAAACATTATAAGTTTAGTGGTGTTCTGGTCTGGAGTTGGATTGGTCTCATATAGCATCATTTGGTCTATTTACTCGTTTTTTTCAGAGGCCAAAAATGAAGTAGTCGTAAGTGGAGAGTATGTTAATCAAATAAGTAAGCACCAGAAGCTCCAGCGAGACTTAGTGCAGGCTGGTCTGCTTGCGGGCATAGTTGCTCTTGGGTTGTTGAGCCTTAACGTTACAGTACCGTTTTTTATTAGCCTCTGGACTAGTGGGATCCTTGCTATACCGGCCGAAATTGTACTAGGCATAGCTGAAATAATCGGCGGATTTGTAGGGCTTGCAATCAACTTTTACCTATTCAAGGTTTTGATAGACTGGATTATTGTTTTAGAGTAGACCTAATATTTACGGATCAAGCCAATTAGCACACCTTGAATCTTAATCGGTGTTCCGGGTTCAACGTATATTGGCTCCATAGTTGAATTGGCAGGTTGTAATCGAATACGATTGGCTTCTTTATAGTACTTTTTAAGGGTGGCCTCGCCGTTGTTGACCAATGCAACCACGGTATCGCCATTACTTGGGACCTCTTTCTCTTGTACGACGACGTAATCACCATCGTGAATGCCGTCTTCGATCATACTTTGACCCTTTACCTGTAAGACGTATGAGTTCTTGCTACCTACCATGAACGCTGGCACTTCAAGGGTTTCTTGATGGCCGGTAATAGTTTCGATAGGGCTACCAGCGGCGATTAAGCCGAGTATAGGAAGGCCAATACCAGGCTCATTAATAGATGCTTGAACTTCTTCGACTGGTATTAGTGACCTGGCCGAGTTGTTTCCTTTCTCTAGAAAACCCTTCTCGACTAGGGTGTCGACATGTTGTGCTACGGTAGCAACAGAGCTCAACTTGAGTCCGTTAGCTATTTCCCGATAACTAGGGGAGTAACCTTTGTGCTCGATAAATGTAATAATAAAATCGAGTGTTTTACGTTGTTTTTTCGTGAGTGCTGGTTTCATTTATTTGCCCTCCAATAATTTTACTTTCGCTTTTTATTCTAACGAACATAAAGCGAACTGTCAACAATATACGTAAGGGGTTTGTGTATTACTTGCCAGCTTTGTAGTTCTTAATGGCTTGGACTACCTTACCGTCTGGCTTGAGGTTTTCCCAGAACAATACTTCGTTGCGATTGATAAACATCGCATCTTCGGGGCCGTGCAATTCGTTACCGAGTTTTGCAAGGCTTAGCTGGGATTGTTGGTCTGCGGCTTGGGCCTTTTGGTCTCCCTGCTGTTGGTTAACCTGTAGGTAAAATATGTCGGTCATCTTAATGTATTCACTAGTTATACTACTGACTTTGCCGAAATAGACCATATTATTACTCAGAAACACAGCCTGATATTGATCGGTACCACTTTTTACTTCGCCAGCAGCCATTAGCTTAGAGAAGCCCATAACCATTGCTGCTACGACAATTATGACCGATACAACACTAACCCCAATAGCGGCGAAGGTGAAGCTCTTCTTGGTTTTTGGTGGTTTCGGTGGCTTTGGTGTTGAGGCACGCTGAGGTGTTGGTGTTGGTGGAGCTGGCCTAGGTGGCGCAGTCGGTCTTGGTTGGGGTGTACCTTGGCGCATGCTGGCTGGTATTCCGGCTGGTCGGTGTGGCGGTTTTGGGGTTTGTTCCATAATTACAAAATTACTCCTGTTGATTAACTACTCAATTGATTTATTTATTGTAAACTGCTTACGCCCCTGGCGCAAACCCTTTATTTTAGAAAATAAAAAACTTTGCCAATCTATTGACAACATCCTCTACCTGGAATAACCTAAAGTACATAAGTAATATTTAAGGAGGAGATATAAAACATGGCTTTTTCACACGTTAATTCAAAAGGTCAAACTTACTACCTGCACATGCGGGATGTAACACTAAAGGGCGGACGCCAACAAACCATTTATTTCTTTGGTAAAGAAGCCAAAGAAGGTGCTATTGATGAAATGCCAGAAGGCTACATCGTAGTAGAGAACACCCGAACTGGCTTGCCAATTCTTAAAAAAGGCTAAAACTAACCTTTATTACCAATAGAGCCCTCAGGGGCTCTTTTTGGTTGGTGAATTTCCAGGTATAATATAGCAGTGCTTTTACAGGGGCCCGTAGCTCAGTTGGTTAGAGCAGTCGGCTCATAACTGATTGGTCGTTGGTTCGAGTCCAACCGGGCCCACCATTAGCATAACGATAAGACCTGAAGAGGTCTTTTTTGTTATGTTTGCAAACTCTAGCTTTAATTTGCATAATACCAACAAGTTTTAGAAGTAACTCGTACCAAACTCCTAAGGAGGAGTAATGACAAAGCTAACGATTCGTAGGCCTGACGACTGGCACGTGCACCTGCGGGAAGGTGCGATGTTGCGAGAAGTTGCGCCGTATACGGCTGGTGTATTTGGTAGAGGGCTGATTATGCCCAATACCACCAAGCCAATCCTTACCGGCGCCGACGCCTCCGCGTATCGGCAGGAGATCGAGAACGCCACTCGTAGTTATCGGCACTTCACACCGGTGATGAGTATCAAGCTCACCATGGATACGACGGCTGCAATGATCCACGACGCAGCTGATTGTGGCGTCAAGGCCGTGAAGCTCTATCCAACTGGAGCTACCACGAATTCTCAGGATGGTGTGGTTTTTGGGCGTCTCGATGAGCTCGTGCAGGCTGGAGTGTTCAGAGCGATTGCGGAGCGCGAAATGTTGCTCTTGGTTCACGGCGAAGAGCCAAGCCAGGAGGTACTGGAGCGGGAACCGTATGTGATTCCGTTTATCGATCAAATCATGGAGTCAGAATCTCGCATTAGAGTGGTGGTGGAGCATGTCAGTACGGAGCGGATGGCCCGGTATGTGGCCGAGAACGACCCTAGTAGGTTGGCAGCAACCGTTACGGCGCACCATCTATACCTGACACTCGATGACTTGATTGGTGGAGAGCTCCAGACGCTTTACTTCTGCAAGCCAGTGGTGAAGCAACAGGCCGATCGAGACTTCCTATGGCACTGTGTCTGTAACTATCCGAACTTCTTTTTCGGTTCAGATAGCGCACCTCACCCGATCGATCGGAAGCAGTCGTGCAGTTGTGCTGCCGGGGTTTTTTCGGGGCCGATCGCGTTGCCGCTTTTGGCCCAAATGTTCGATGAGCACGGTGCGCTGAACAGGCTCGAGGAATTCGTTTCGTTGAGAGGTGCATACTTCTACCGACTCGAGCCAAACGACGATTATGTCGTACTCGAACGTGTTCAGAATCCGATCCAAATGCGTGGCTGGACCATCGATGGCGGTGTTCGATTTATGCCCCTACGCAATGATGAAGGTCTGAATTGGCGAATTGTCGATCAGTAAGATCACAACACCCTCGTGGAAATCTGCGGGGGTGTTTGTATTTGCTTATGCTTAATAATTTGGAGCTTGTAAGTTATACTCCTGAGTGATCCAATACGCACCCTACATGAAAGGCAATGAGTTGCTGACACTACGTGGAAAGAACTACGGCAGCGTTTTTTGCGCGCCAGGTGCCCTCGGCTTCTTTGGCGAGGGGTATCCGTACCACAAAATGGCCAAGTTCTTCGGTATGAGCTGGCGAGGCACCGGCTTTGTTAGTAAGACCATCACCTATCCGGCGCGTGAAGGCAATATGCCCTTGCAATCCGATCATCTCACGCCGGTGGAGCGATTGATTCCGCGCTGCATCGTGGTGAAGCCATTCAGCGGGCACGTGCTTAACGCCGTCGGTTTAAGCGGTCCCGGGGCAGAGTGGGCGCTTGGTACCGGGCGTTGGCAGCAGCGGATCGATCCATTCATGATCTCGTTTATGAGTGTGGCTGGAAGCGCTGACGAACGCTTAGCCGAAACCCAGAAGTTCGTGGAGTTGCTCAAAGGCCAGTTGCCGTATTTTCAGGGCAAACCAGCTATCCAAGCAAACCGTGCGTGCCCCAACAGCGGACATCTGCCCGATGACTTCTATGAGGAAACTACCGAGATGCTCAACTTGTTGGGTGAGCTGGATATCCCGGTAGTAGTGAATTTCAATCCCACCGTTCCGGTGGATGTCATGCAGGCAACAGCCGCCCATGACGTTTGCGACGCGCTGTGGATTGCCAACACTATTCCTTGGGGGGATCCGCGGATCGACTGGGAGAAGATCTTTGGCAGCAACGAGTCGCCGCTCGCGGCTCGAGACCTTCCAGTAGCAGGCGGTGGAGGACTTTCGGGTCCAACCTGTCTGCCCTGGACAGCCGAGGCAGTCAAGAGTGCCCGAAAGGCCGGCATCACTAAGCCCATTGTGGCTGGCAACGGGATTCAGCGTGCTCGCGATGTGGAGTGGCTACGCAACCCAGAAGCCATCAACGCCGATGCTGTGGCTATTGGTTGTGTAGCTATGGTTCGCCCGTGGCGGATGCGCAACATCATCAAGACCAGCAGCTTCCTACTCTGAAGAATCCAACAACGAAGCACAACGCGCCCCCTCGATTTTGAGGGGGCGCAGTTATTTCCATAAACTTGCTCATAAAGGTTAAGCATTTTACAATAGTTCTGATGAGTAAAGAAAAAAATTCACACAAATACTACGATCCAAATCATCCTTACCTTCATACTCTTAGCTTAGAAAAGAAGGTTGACTATAATAAAGCCCAAAAAATTGCTTTGCGATTAATAGTGGTTTTGTTTTTCTTTATGGCTGAAGGACTGGTAATGTGGGCATTTGCCGATGCACAAGTAAGCTATAGTCCACTTCAAACCGAGATTGTTACGGGTGTTAAGCCACCAAAGAAGGTTGCGAAGGTAGAGACTGAAAAAGCTCCACCTCCGCCATCTGCCCCCGAGGTAGCCGATATGTATTTGGTTATACCGAAGTTGTTTATAAATGCACCTATCGAGCCGGTGGGGGTAACCGCAAGCGGTGAAATGGCTACCTCGCAAAGTCTACAGAGAGTTGCTTGGTGGAAGGATGGCACTAAGCCAGGGGACGCTGGTAGTGCGGTTTTTGCTGGTCATTACGGTGGACCAGCTGAAACGGGAATATTTCGTACTGCTGATAAGCTCAAGGCTGGTGATGTGATCGAAGTACGGAGCAAATCGGGACAAACTCTAACTTATAAGGTATATAACTCAGCACGTTATAAACTGGCCGATGTACCTTTGCAGGATTTATTCAACAAGAAAGATGGGAAGTATCTTAATTTAATAACTTGCGTTGGTCAATGGGACGCAGCTTC
>CAYSEY010000045.1:0-6755 GCA_964430405.1 uncultured Candidatus Saccharibacteria bacterium | reverse complement strand
GGCTTGATTTGTGGCGTTTTTAATACTTTGAGGGTTTTTCACATCAAGCTGAACAATTTCGACTTTTTTTGCACCTTCTACCAGACACTGCTTTTGCACTTTTTCGGCTGAGCCAATCTCACCCAAAAAGGTAATGACTATGTTGCAACCTTCTTTTGCAAAACCTAGTGCCGTTTCGGCACCAATACCCCTACTTGCTCCTGTTATAAAAACTATTTTACCGGCCAATCTTTGCATAACTACATTATAGAGCATTACAATAATAACAAGGAGAAATTACAGTTGAAAAAAAATGAGCTAAAAGCAAAACTAAACCCTATGGCCTATCATGTTACTCAAGAAAAAGGCACAGAACCTGCATTTACAGGAAAATATTGGAATGAACACACCGACGGGAGCTATCACTGCACGGTCTGTGGGCAAAAACTGTTCGAAAGCGGAACAAAGTTTGATAGTGGTACCGGCTGGCCGAGTTTTGATAAAGCCATCCCTGGTTCAACTAAGTTAAAAATTGACGAGAGTGGAGGTATGGAACGTACAGAGGTAGTTTGTAGCAAATGCGGATCCCACCTGGGGCATATGTTCGAGGATGGCCCTAAGGAAACAACAGGACAACGCTACTGTATAAACTCCTGCGCACTTGATTTAAAAAAGGCCGAGGATGCCAAAACATAAGCTAAAAGAGTCAAAACAACACCGCACTCGGAAAGCATTACTTATTACGTTAGCCCTAACTACCGTTGCTCTTTTGGTATTTGGAGTAATTAAATACTTTGGCTTTTTTCAGAGCCCACCTGGTAGTACTGGTCGGGTAAATGTTAGTTCATCACCTGAAAAACCAACTTCAGTACCATATGTGATTCAAGAGGTTGTTGGTAATCTTAGTGTGCCTTGGAGTATCGTTTTTACAGGAAGTGATCGAATATTGGTGGCTGAACGTAATGGCAAAGTCAGGATAGTACAGAACAATAAGCTGGCCAATGAGCCCTTAATAACATTCCCGGAGGTTAGTTCTAAAGCCGAAGAGGGGCTCATGGGGTTGGTTCAAGATCCGAATTATAACCGCAACAAATACATTTACGCCTGCCTAGCCTACGATACCACCAAAGGACTACAGGATAAGGTGGTGCGATTTAAAGACAACGGTAGTTCTGCTAGTGAAATCACTACCATTTTAGAGGGCATCCCTGCGGCCCAGTACCACGCCGGCTGTAAGCTCAAGTTCGGGCCAGATAATAAGCTCTATATCACCACTGGTGATGCCACCAACAAAACCATAGCACAAGACCTAAACAGCTTAGGTGGCAAGATACTGCGTATCAACGCTGATGGAACCATACCAATCGATAACCCAACTAAAGACTCACCAGTTTGGAGTTATGGGCACCGTAACGCCCAGGGATTATGCTGGCAATCTAGTACAAATCAACTTTTTTCGGTTGAACATGGTCCGTCAGGATTCGACGGTCCTGGTGGTGGCGATGAAGTTAACATCATTTACAAAGGCGGTAACTATGGCTGGCCATTAGTAAGCCATGAGGGTAAAAAAGAAGGCACAATTGCCCCTCTATTGGTTTTTACACCTGCGGTTGCACCAGCTGCATGTAGCTTCTACAGTTCAGCCAATCTTCCGCAGTTCAAGGGCGATTTATTCTTTGCCGGCCTTAAGGGAGAGGGCTTGTGGAGGGTGAGATTTGTTGAGGGTGATCCAAGCCAGGTCGCCTCATTCGAAAAGATGGCCGATATAAATATGGGACGGTTACGAGAAGTTATTGAAGGACCAGATGGCAATCTATACTTCACCACCTCGAACCGCGATGGTCGAGGCAAAGTTCAGCCCGGAGATGATAAAATAATGGTAATCAAACCACAATGATCAAAACACTAACTAAACAACCACTTTTACTAGCCAATACGATAATTGAAGGTTTCTTAGGTGTCTGGGTAATCACATTACCAGGCACCATCCGCAGTCTTGCCGAATTGTCGATACCAAACTCGCTAATTCAAGTTTGTGGCTTGCTAGCTCTGTCGGTTGCCAGCTTTTCAGCACTTGGCGCTATATATATCGCAAAGTCTAGTGATCATAAGGCCTTAAAAGCATTTGTATACCTATGTTTATCAATATTCCATTCTGCACTAACAGTCGGACTGTTTTATGGTGCAATATCGGGAGATATTAATTACATTGGCGTAATAATACACTTACCACTAGCGATACTGTTTATTATTGGATCGTTTAAGCTTGCCAAGCCGAAATCTGCTCAATAATAGGGCTGAGTTTCTGACCTTTGTTAGTAACAATATATTCACCAGCATTATTCTTTGAAACTAGTCCGTTCTCGGATAGCTCATCGAGTCTGGCAGAGAGTGTACGTGGACAAACTAAGCATTGTTTTTGCAGTTCGCTAAATCTTTTTGGCCCAATTATCAAACAAGCCATAATCGGTAATGCGCATTTATTACCAATGATCTCCATGGCTTTCTCAACTGAACTTACATCGATCTGTTTCATACCGTTATAAGATCCTTCCTAATTGATAAATACTAAGTCCCGAAAGTTTTTTCATAACGGGATTCATGGCTATATTGTAGGTTAAATCTTATAGAATTACTATATAAAGTATACCATTACTGCGTAGCCCCAATAACTAGTTTTCCGTTTGGCTCTTCAACAATGGAAGAAAAGTTTATTTGCTCCTCGGGCCTTCCAGGCACAAAGACTCGTGCAAAACCCGAAACCGTGCTGCCATAAACACCAAATTGGCTATCTGTGATTGCGACCCTCAGCCTAGTATCGCCACACCCCGAGACATATACACCTGGAATTTCAAACTTATACTGGTGATTACCACGAGCAACAAAATATTTGGTCAAATACTTCTGTTTAGAGGCAAGCCTGTCGATTACATTAGCGCTAGGCGTATGCGGCTGCTTAACACTCAGTGCACCATAACCCGCAATAACCTGTCCTGGGTCCAGATTCCTCGACCAAGCGATACTTCTCCATACGGCGTTCTTGCCTGGATCGCTGGGATTTGGGGTAATATCGAGAAGTTCACCATTTATCCTTACGCTTTCCATAGTAATCTTACCTGTATCGGCAAGAGCAGGAGGTATTCCCGGACTTCCACAAACATTAGGTAAAAGCAGATTCTTTGTCACATTGTTTTTACCTGCCATATCAACATTGTGATATTGCGCATTGCCAAACATCAGGGCATTATTAACCAACTTACCTGAGTGGTCGTAGACGGTCCTAGAATAAGCCTCGATCGAAACCCTGTCTACTCCGGGCGGAATATCAGCACACCAACGCTTATTCTTCTCTTGAGGGTCTGTAATATTCAGGTATACAAGTCTTTCGTAGCCAGTCCCGGTATCGTTCTCGATATTACCCTTGTACCCATCCGGGTAATGAAAATCAATGCCCAACTGAGCCGGCACCGACCCGCCCACTTCATCTGTTATCTCGCCCCCTACAGTTCTGCTACCCTTACAAGTATCCCCCTTATGTAGCTCATTATTCCTAGTGCTAGTACCGACATTAATATCATTTTGAACATATATCTTGATAGTACTTAAGTTAACCTGTGCTGTCTTTAAGCCATTTGCTGGGTTTTGAGAAACTTTCACGATGTACTCAACTTCACCAGCGTTTCTCGGCAAATCAAGAGGAATACTGAACTGTGCACAGACAAGTTCCGATATATTAGGGTTCTTCTTAACGGTCTGAGAGTAGGTGCCTGCTGTTGCATCCGCCCCGTTTGCAATTAGACCTATGTCTAGAATAGCCTCTTCGCTTAATACCTGGCCTTCTTGACACAACCTATACTCACCAACTGGTAATGTAAACTTGTAGGATACTGCAGAGTTCTTACTGCTAGCGTTTTTATCATTACTGGTCGAAAGTTCAACTACTGGCAACTTCTTAAAAGCCCCACTTGACGTTGACTTTAGCGCTTCCGAGGTTTGTAAAATAGTTGTGTCCGTATTTGAGTACGATTTCTTATACACATAGTCCGTACTTGCAAAACCTTGATAAACAACCAGTATGCCAATTACTGCAATAATAGCGACAACCATGAAAACTTGCCATTTCTTTATACTAGGCTTTTTTGCTTTCTTATGATTACCTGTCTTGGACTTATACTTCTTTACCATAACAACTTCAAGGCTAGTCTAGCATAATAGTTTTATAAACACTATTAATGCCGCCTAAGGTAGATGTGGTCATTCTAACCCAAAAGTGGCTGAATTAGGCTCAAGAAATTATGTCGCGAATCATACACTATTCCGTGCATGCCAATTCCCCTAGCAATTTCTACATATTCCGAGACGTCGTCCACAAAAATCACTGAGTTTGCCTTAACAGACAGTACCTCTAGAGCCTTAATATAGAATCCTTCACTAGATTTGCTCATACCTAATTTGCCTGTAGTTTGTACAAGTGCAAAGTAATCATTAATGCCGTGTGTAATGAGCCAATCATGAAGATCAATGTTAGCTGCTGATAATATACCGAACAAATATTTGTCGTTGTTAGCTTGTAAGAATTCAATAATTTCCCTATTTGGCTGTTCGTCGATATTGATTACACCATAAAAATCAAAGAATATAACTTTGATCATAACGCTTCTAGTTCTGACATCCAGGTTTTTAAGATTTCAAAGCTGCCCTGCCAAAAATCAACCGATGCCATATCGATACCGACTGATCCAAGTATCTTTGCTGGATCTTCAGATCCGCCAGCGGTCAAGATTGCCTCTACCTTTGGTACAAAGCTCTCTCCTTCGTCCTTGTAACGTTTATACAGCGCCATGCTCAATAGCTCGCCAAAGTTATAGCTATAACAATAAAATGGAGTATGTATTATGTGTGGAATATACGCCCACTCGTGACGGAATAATTCGTCGACTTCAACGCTATCGCCAAATTGTTCATTAAGGTTATCTAGCCACATCTTACTCAGATCACTCTCTTCGACTCCTCTCTTTATTGCTTCATGTGCGTCTATTTCGAACTTTACGATAAAGTTTTGCCGGCAAATCGTAGCGTAGCTGTCCGCTAACTTGTCGCTTAGCAAATTGCGCTTGGACTCGGCATCGCTAGTGGTCGAAAGAATTGCCTCAAATAGTATCATCTCTCCAAAAGTCGATGCGGTCTCGGCTAATGGCAAGTTTGGGTGTTGCGCAGAAATACTATGCTTGTTGGCATACAAACTATGTATTCCATGACCCAACTCGTGCGCAAGTGTGCTTACATCACGCATCTTGTCAGCATAGTTTAGTAGAACATAGGGAGTAACTGAAGGCGCAATAGTCATACAGAAAGCCCCTCCTCGTTTATTGTCATCTGGGTGAGAGTCTATATGGTTCTCGCTAATTATTTGCTTAGCTTTGGTGGCAAAACCGCTACTAAAGCCTCTAAATGTCTGTTCTACCAAATCCTTAGCCTGCTCATAGGTATAGCTTTGTGTGGAATTACCGAGCGGAGCATACAGATCGAAGCGCGTTAGCTTCTGCATACCTAGTCGACGAGCCTTGAATTTGAAATAGTCCTGAAATACCTTCGTATTATTACTGCAAACATCGATTAACGTGCTAATTGCAGCGTCGTCGATATGATTAGCAACATTGCGCATACTAATCGGGCTTTTGAATCCCCTTAATCGTGATTCATAACCCCAGTCCTTAACAATCGCCTGGTACGCCACAAAGAATTTATCAATGTTTTTATCGTATTGCTCAAACCTAGCACGAAATGCAGCTTCACGCTCTATTGGGTCTGGCGAATAGGTATAGCTACTGAGTTCGGCATTATTTTTAATTTTTTTTGATTTGCCACTCTTTGGCTTAAAGTGATATACCAGCTCAGTCTCAATCATATCTCTCAGGTCTGTTATAACCCTCACACCATTTGCGTCTTTTGCAGTTAGGATATTTTCTGAGTTCTCATCCAGGCTATACTTGCCCATCTTCCGGGAGTAGGTGTAAACATATTCGAGGTCCTTGTTGGCCGCAAATAACCTAGCAGCGTTTTTATCGTCTAAAACCACCTTGTCGCCTATCTTTTTGCCCTTTAGCCATAAACTAATCGGCTGGATCTTCTCGCTAAAGAATACTTCCAAGTCTTTTACTTGATTCTTCAGTTTAATCGCTTGGGTATCTTTTTGATTAGCCGCCTCCATCAGCTCGGGGCGAGAACTCAGCCGATGTATATGCTCCACGCACCGCTCATGGTGATAAGTGAATGCAGCAAAATCTTCGGCAGACATGCTTGGCTGCATTTTAGTAAAATACTCATCGAACTGAGCTATCTCTGTGCGGGCCGTTTTATAAAGTCTCTCAAATTCGTCGAGCCTAACTATGTCGTCTAAGTTCCATTCAGCTTTTTTCATAATGTCATTATAGTTTATACATACCATCCGTACCACAAAATACTATCTGTAAAACACATAAAATGTTATCATTTACAGATCTGGAGAGGTGTCCGAGTGGTTGAAGGAGCACGCTTGGAAAGCGTGTATACGGGCAACCGTATCGCGGGTTCGAATCCCGCTCTCTCCGCCATTGCTCGTTACTCAACTTATGTTGAGCTATGAGCAGTGGTAGTATAGTGGAAGAGAACCCAGACAGCAGCGAAGCTGCGGGGGTTCGGTGGAGCGAAAATCACGCACAGAAGTTTACTTCGAGCATGGTTGAGCGGAGAAGGCGCCAGCCGCTATCCCGCTCTCTCCGCCAGAAATTATTTGA
>CAYSEY010000044.1:1670-6852 GCA_964430405.1 uncultured Candidatus Saccharibacteria bacterium | reverse complement strand
GGCAAAGCTATACAACCAAAAGGGTTGGGAAATTATGCTTGATACTGAACGCACCCCTGATCACGTTGATAGTAGCGATCCTGGTGCAGTGTTTAAGATTGAACGACTAGAATTGGATTGAAAATATAAGCTAAAAAGCATATAATCCACCAGATGAATTCCGTTACAAACGCGGGGTTACTTTACCAAGGAAATTTCAAACCGGATGAACAATAAACGAATATATCTAGATTGTGCCGCCGCTACTCCGTTGGACAAGAGCGTCTCAATGTCTATGCAAAATGCTGAGGTTGATTTTGCCAACCCTTCGGCACAATACGCTTCTGCTCGGAACTCTAAGTTAGCACTAGAAAAAGCTCACAAGGAAGCCGCAATGTTTTTGCAGGCCAACGCCGAAGAGATAGTTTTTACTAGCGGAGCAACCGAATCAAATAATATGGCGATTTTAGGTATTGCCAGTGCGTTTGGCGAGGGGCGGATAATTTCGATTCAAACCGAACATTCTTCAGTGCTTGGTCCGCTAAATCAACTTGCCGATATCGGCTTTGAGATAGTGTATTCCCCAATAGACAAAGATGGACAAGTTGATTTGGACGCATTCCAAAAACTTCTTACTAAAAACACTGTTTTAGTAACAATAAGTTATGCTAATTCAGAAATTGGTACGATCCAGCCCATCACCAAGATTAGTCAAGCGATAAAGTCATTCAATACTGAAAGTGGATCCGATATTAAGCTTCATACTGATGCTTCGGCTGCTGCCTTAGTATTGGCTTGCGACGTATCAAGACTTGGCGTGGATAGCCTCACCCTGGGTGGGGCTAAAATATATGGTCCACATGGGGCAGGATTGTTGTACGTAAAACGTGGGCTTAGTATAGAACCGATTCAGTTTGGTGGTGGTCAGCAGTTGGGTTTACGCCCAGGTACCGAGTCTATACCGTTGGCTACCGGAATGGCAAAAGCATTGAGCTTGGCCGGTAAAGATAGAAGTGCGAATAAGAGGTATTTTGAAGACATGCAAAACGAACTAATGAAATTGTTGAGAAAATCAAACTTGGAATTTAGGCAAAATAATCCTAAAAAGGGTCTTCCCAATATAGTAAACGTTAGTTTTAAGGGTCAGGATGGCGAAGATTTGGTAGCGCGTTTGGACGCCGTCGACATTGAAGTCGCAACAGGTGCTGCCTGTGAGGCGAGTAGTGAGGAGCCAAGCAAGGCATTGCTTGCGCTAGGGCTCAGTAAAAGCGAAGCCCAGTCCAGTTTGAGAATAAGCTTCGGTACTAATACTACTTCCGATGATTTGCAGGTGCTGGTAGGTGCTCTATCTGATATAATACAGTCCAAATGAAGAAATTCTTTGCCTGGTTTTTTGGTATATTAGTTACCCTGGCAGTTGTGGGTTTTGGGCTGTTTGTTGGGCTGGGTTTTTATTTAAGCCCTCAAAAGCAACCATCTAAATCTGACGTTATAGTTGTGGTTAGCGGCGGCCAAACCACCAGCCGAGCCGAGAAAGGCATTGAATTATATAAACAGGGCTATGCGCCAAAAATTGTCTTTTCGGGAGCTGCTCTGGACGACGGTCCTAGCAATGCCTACGCTATGCGCGATCAAGCACTTAGCGATGGAATTCCGGCTCGTGATATCTCGATTGATGAAAAGAGCCAAAACACCTTTGAAAACGCCGAAAATTCTAAACGAATTATAGATGAGTACGACGCAAAAAAAATTATATTGGTAACTAGCCCGTATCATCAGCGCCGAGCTAACCAAACGTTTGAGGCAGTACTAGGCAAAGACTATACAGTTACAGGTATTTCGGCTTACGACAATCGCTGGAGTAAATCAGGCTGGTGGCACCAGGGTTTTCCGTTGTTTATTTCTATCAGCGAAATGTGGAAACTTTTATATATCAACTTAACTGGTAATTACCGTTGAGTAAAAAAGTTTTTGTTGGTCTTAGTGGCGGGGTTGATAGTTCGGTAGCGGCTGCGTTATTGGTTGAGCAGGGCTATGATGTAACCGGTGTTTTTATGAAGAATTGGAGCCACGATGTCGCCGGCCACCACTGTCCGTGGAAAGAAGATTTGGTCAGCGCCCGGAGTGTGGCGGCGCATTTGAATATTGAATTAAAAGTTTATGATTTTGAAAAGCAATATTTTGAGGCCGTTACTAAATATATGCTCGAGACTTACAAAAAAGGCCTAACTCCAAATCCGGACATTATGTGTAATCAGGAGATAAAGTTTAAAGTTTTCTTAGAAAAATGTTTGAGCGAGGGCGCGGATATGATCGCTACCGGGCATTATGCAATTTTAAAAAAAGGACAACTCAAAACTGCCAAAGATGAATCTAAAGATCAGACCTACTTTTTATACCGTATGGACCCGAGTATCGCTAGCAAAGTCCTATTCCCAATCGGTGAGTACGAAAAGACTGAAGTTCGTAAATTAGCGCGAAAGCATAATTTACCTACGGCCGAGCGCCCTGATAGTCAGGGGTTGTGCTTTGTTGGTAATGTGCCGATGAAAGATTTTTTAAGTGAATTTATTAAGCCCAAAAAAGGAGATATTGTTAACGAAAATGGTGATGTTGTTGGTCAGCACGACGGAGCTTTTAGTTACACAATCGGTCAGCGCCACGGACTTGGGATTGGTGGAGGCCAGCCGTATTTTGTTTATAAAATTGACACTAAAGCCAACAGGGTTTTTGTAACTACCAACGAAGAGTCGGAACTGCTTAACAGCAAGGAATTTATAATAGAAGACTGTGTTTGGTGGGAAAAAAATATAGCTAAAGCTAGTCGAATCAATGCAGAGGTCAAGGTTCGTTATCGATCAAAATCCATACCCTGTGAAGTAATTAAACTTACCGACGATAAGTATAAAATTGAATTGGTAAAAGCCGAGCGAGCGATTACACCCGGCCAATCGGCAGTACTCTATTCTGGAGATATTGTAATTGGCGGTGGTATTATTGTTTGATCACAGCTCTTATGTTATAATTTTGTTATGACAAGTATAGAACCAGGAGAAGGGACTTCTGAGCCTGCAGCTCAAAAAGGTGGTGAACCGCAGCAGCAACTAGCCCATGAGCTCGAAGAAATTGCCGCAAAGCAACTAGAGCAGCCTGATGACAAAACGGCTATTTTATTCGATCCCAATCATCCCGAAAATCAAACAAACAAAACCGAAGCTGATCGAGTCAAGCTAAATTTTGAAAGAGATATCTCAGAACTTCGCCAGAGGGTTATGAACGCAATGGTTGATTTTAGTCAGCGGATTGCATTAATTAACGGTGAAGCCCGAGGTGAAGAACACCTAGCAATTGACGTACAGTTTACAAAAACTATTCAGGCGATCCGCGAAAAAGTAATCGATAGGGTGCCAGAGTTAGCCGATCAATGTTGGCAGGTTAGCAATAAAGCCAGGGAGGATGAGCTGGCGAGTATGCAAAAGCTCGATAGGGTCGTAGACGACACTCGAAAGGTAGTGGTCGATGCGGGTGGAAAAGCAGCAGAGCAATTAGGCGGCCTTAAGGATGCAGTTGTTGACGAAGCTAGAGGTCGGGAGGTTGAAGGACAGGCACTAAGTGCAGAACGGAGCTTGGTAGATAGTTATAAGTATGTTGAAGGTGAGTTAGCTAAAATACCTAGATTCTTAAGTGCAGAACGGAGCTTGGTAGATGGTATTGTGTATGTTGAAGGTAAGTTAGCTACAATACCTAGATTCTATGGTGAGGTTGAGGCACAGCTAGAAAAATTGATCGAAGCCTATAAGGAGCTATTAAGTGCGGCCGATAGACCATTAAGTGATAGTGAGCAGGATGAATTTAATAGGTTTTTCCATGAGCGAAGCGATGTCTTTATTGCTCAACTAAAGGCTAAAGTTAAGTTAGAACGCGAAAGAGTAAACAATATCGCAGATGCGATGCACGATTATTACTCCGGTGATTATCGGCCAACCGTAGATAGAGCCCTTGGTGGCCTAGGTGGGGAACCCAAACCTCACTAAACCTTTTGTGCTATAACTCCACAAAAAGATAATAAATGAAAAAGAACAAAGAAGTTAAAAAAGCGATGCCAAGTGACCACAGCATGGATTTGCCAAAAAAAGATACCGCCAAGACAGTTTGGATGATTGTTGCAATAGTCGCCATCGTAGCTCTAATCGGGCTGGGTATTTATGGCTACAAAAAAACCCAAGATCTTAATAAAAAGATAAGCGACCAGCAAATGCAAATAGATGAGTTAAATAACACCAAGAAAACCCTGGAGGATGCGGCGGCTGCAGCTGCCAAGGCAGCAACCGATGCGGCTGCCAATGCGGTTAAGAATGCGGCCAATCAGCAATCGAATGATGAATTGATAAAAACAGCTCTTACAAACCAATGTCAGCTTTATCAAACAACAACTAGCCCCTACTTAAAGTCGTATAAAATTCAACAAGTAGAGAATAACTTCGCCCAAGCAGCTTACATATGCAATCCAGGTGAAGATGGCCCAACGGCAATTCTGAAAAAAGTTAATAATCAATGGTTTATTGTGGCCCAGGGAATAGGTGAGATAGTAACTAACGACGAAAGAACTAATTACGGTATACCTGCTAAGTATCCGATACCTCAATAACTCGCTCCCTATCTGAAAATCTGCTAAAATACTCCTTATTAAAACAGCCCAAGTACGAGCTAAATATTTGGAATTCTTTAAGGCGCGTCAACATGCCATTGTGCCACGTGCACCAATTGTGCCACAAGAAGACCCTACTACACTTTTTACCGGTAGTGGCATGCAGCCAATGGTTCCATTTTTGCTTTGCGAAAAACATCCCGAAGGTGTGCGCTTGGCCGACAGCCAAACTTGCTTTAGGGCCGAAGATATCGATGATGTGGGCGATAATCGCCATACTACATTTTTTGAAATGCTCGGCAATTGGAGCCTGGGAGATTATTTCAAGGCCGAACAGCTCAATTGGTTTTTTGAATTTCTGGTTGATGAAATTGGCTTGGATCCGAATAAGCTTTTTGTTACTGCATTTATTGGTGATAAAAAAGCTGGTGTGCCAAAAGATACCGAAGCTGCTGAAATTTGGCAGACTCTTTTTAAGTCCAAAAACATCGATGCTAAGATTGTTGAAGTTGGCAGTGAAGAGCCTAGTTTCAAATGGTTCGTATCGTGATCAGT
>CAYSEY010000044.1:0-1660 GCA_964430405.1 uncultured Candidatus Saccharibacteria bacterium | reverse complement strand
AGTATTTTATTATGATGCTAAAAAGAACTGGTGGAGCCGGGCTGGGGTACCAGAGAACATGCCAGCCGGTGAGCCAGGTGGGCCAGACAGCGAAGTGTTTTATGAGTTTGAGTATATTGAGCACGATAAAAGTTTTGGTGAACATTGCCATCCTAATTGCGACTGTGGGCGCTATTTAGAAATTGGTAATTCGGTATTTATGCAATATCAAAAGCAAAAAGATGGAAGCTTTAAAGAGCTCGAACAAAAAAATATTGATTTTGGTGGAGGATTAGAACGAATCACAGCTGCCAGTATAGATAGTTCAGATATGTTCAAAATCGATGTACTTTGGAATGTTATTGAAAAGCTTCAAGAGATGACTGGTAAGCTCTACGAAGACCACGTGGAAGCGAAGCGGGTTATTGCCGATCACTTACGAGCAGCTACATTTATGGCGGTCGATGGGGTAGTACCAAGTAATACAGCTCAAGGCTACGTAATGCGTAGATTACTGCGCCGGGCAATCCGCCGAGGTTACGAGTTAGGAGTAGAGAAAGAACTAACCACTACTATTGCTCAGGTTGTTATAAATGAGTATAAGGATGAATACCCGGAGTTCCATGACAACAAAAAAATGATTTTAGAAGTTTTAGAGACTGAAGAAAAACTTTTCCGTAAAACTCTAGAGCGTGGGATCCACGAATTTACTAAGCGAACTAGCGAACTTGATTTTAGTAAGAAGCCACCCGTAATGACGGGCAAGCGATTAGAGCTAACTGGTAAGCTTATATTTACCTTGTTTGATACCTATGGTTTCCCTGCCGAATTGAGCGTAGAGGAGGCTCAGAAAGAAAATGTAAAAATCGAGAAAGGCTGGCAAAAGTCTTTTGATAAACTCATGACCGAGCAAAAAGATCGTAGCCGTACCGCAACAGCTGGGCAATTTAAGGGGGGCTTGGCCGAACATACCGAAACAACTACACGCTACCATACCGCCACGCACTTAATGTATAAGGCCTTGCGCAGTGTATTGGGTGATCATGTAGTTCAGCGAGGCAGTAATATAACCAACGAACGAATGCGGTTCGATTTTAGCCACCACGAAAAGATGAGCAAAGAGCAAATTGAGCAGGTCGAGGATATGGTAAACGAAGTAATTAGCAAAAATATGCCTGTAAGTTATAAAGAAATGGGCAAGGATGATGCCTTTGGAATAGGGGCACTTGGCGCATTTGGCGAAAAGTATCCGGATACCGTTAAGGTCTATACGGTTGGTGATCCAGATGGTGATTATTATAGTCGCGAAATCTGTGGCGGACCGCATGTTAAGAAGACTGGCGAGATTGGTAAGTTCAAAGTACTCAAAGAAGAATCTAGTAGTGCCGGGGTTCGGCGAATCAAGGCCGTGATAGAATAAATACAATATTCACGGAGGGTAAAATGAAAATTCAGTACAAGCCAACCTGGGAATCGGTAAGCAAACATCCTCTGCCGGATTGGTATGACGATTGTAAACTGGGCGTGTTTTTGCACTGGGGCTTATATTCGGTTCCGGGCTGGGCTCCGCAAGTAGCTAATATTCAGGATCTTCTAAAGAACGAAGGGCCTGCTGGGATGCTCAAGAATAATCCTTATGCCGAGTGGTATATGAATACCATGCAGATCAAAGGCAGTCCAA
>CAYSEY010000043.1:5377-6965 GCA_964430405.1 uncultured Candidatus Saccharibacteria bacterium | reverse complement strand
GCCTAATTGCAGTGTTTGCTGTGACTGCAATAGCTGCTTTTCTGCTCAATACCCCACAGACAAAAGCTGCATCACCGGAGGGGCTAGAGTGTCATTGGGTAGATTCTGGGCATATTATTTGTACTTTTGGATCTGGTGCGATCGGAGACGCTCTAAACGATCGAGAGGGAGAGACTGATTGCGGGGGAATCGATCTTACATACGAATGTAAGGACCTGGAGTACAACGCTTCAGAGAGTGCTAGTTTTGGTCATGTTGTATTTGGAAGTGGAGATGACAGGCTTTACTTTACTACAGACGAAGCGAACGCAGGCTATTTCTGGCAAAATGGTGAGTCTACGCCGGCGGCTGCAGCAGCCACGAATGTCGGTGTCAGTAAGGTTAGTAATGCCAAAACAGCAGCCGAAGGAAATAAATGTTCCATATTAAAGACAGGCAACTGCGATGGATTCGATCAATCAGGACTAGATACGACGGCATTTAATGCAAGCGTTGCAGAGCTAGCCGACCTAGAGGAGGCGGCAAAGACGTGTGAGAGTAAAGCACCACTAGGCTTTATATTCTGTCCAATTTTCACAGCAATCACAGAAGGAATTGGCGCGCTAATAGGTGGCGCAGGAGTTGTGCAGGGTCAACGCCAAGGGTTACTGATAGACTTTTTAAAACTTCCTATATTATCCGTTAGCCAGCCTAACGCACTAAATACTGTCGTGCAGGGAATGGTCAACGTAGCTAATGTCTTCTATGTTGTAATTTTCCTTGTGCTGATATTCTCTTCTAGCCTACCTTTTGGACTAGACAACTACTCTATTAAAAAAATGTTGCCGAAATTTATTGCGGCGGTAATATTGACTCAATTCTCCGCATTGATTTGTGCAATAGTAATAGACTTCTTTAACTTGCTTGGGTTACTTGTACCAAACATTATTTTTGCTCTTGCTCCAACTACTGCGACGGGGGGAGCAACTGGTATAGACGGTATTGGTGCTGGCTTGCAATCCGGAATAACAGCCGGCCTTGTAACTGGCGCTGTTGCCTGGGGAGTAACGGTTGGCTGGATACTAATACTGATTTTTGCCATAATCGCCCTAATTGCAGCATTTATTGCTGTAATATACATCATAATTCGTTTCTTGGTCTTATATGTGCTGGTCCTACTATCACCATTAGCGTTCGCAGCATGGGTACTACCAGGCACAGAAAAGTTCTTTTACAGTTGGTGGAAAAACTTCATACGACTCAACGCTATGTTTATGGTTATTACAGGGCTACTAGCTACCTCTATAGTCCTCTCTATGGTCCTGAGTGCCTCAAGTACTATAACTGGTCCCGGATTTAATGTAGGGCTAGATAAATTCATAGCAGCGCTTTTGCCAATTGCTGCGTTACTCTTAATACCAAAGACTCTAAAATGGACGACCGATGGCATGAACAAGTTAGCCTCCGGAGTACTTGGTGCTGTTCCGGGGGGAGTTAATAAAGCCGGTACACAGGGAGCTAAGTCTGCTGGCAAAGCCGTCCAAGAAGGCACTCAAAATCAAGCAGCAGAAAAATTTGGACACACTAGAGTCGGAGGTGCAGTTGCAGG
>CAYSEY010000043.1:3704-5367 GCA_964430405.1 uncultured Candidatus Saccharibacteria bacterium | reverse complement strand
AGGCAAACGAAGAGTTGCCGCTAAACAGGCTGAACTAAGGGCAGAAAAGACAAAAGAAGCTGCGGTAGAACATGGCAAATTTACTGCCGACCTAGCCAGAGAAGAAGCGGTATCAAAACAGCATCTCGCCGCTACAGGACTTACCGGCACAGCACTTGATGATGCTGTAAAAATACATATGGACGACTACA
The DNA here is from genome assembly GCA_964430405.1 of uncultured Candidatus Saccharibacteria bacterium. Classification (GTDB taxonomy): domain Bacteria; phylum Patescibacteriota; class Saccharimonadia; order CAILAD01; family BJGX01; genus CAYSEY01. The sequence continues at coordinate 5,176 of CAYSEY010000043.1, read as the reverse complement.
AAGTTAAAAAAGCAAAACAGCTAGTTGCAAGTACAGGCACTAGTAAGTCGGCACAATTTGCGCTTATGGCTCAAGCTGCTCAGTCAGGAGATCTAGTAACACTTGAGCAGTTGCAAAATACTATGAATGTTCAAGACTGGACAGAAGGAGTGAGCGCGAATTATGGTGCCTTTGATAAAATCGCTCCATATCGGGCATATGACCCTGGTGCGATGTCTGGGGCTGGATCTACTGGAGCAGTGGCTGGGGAAGTCAGTAAGTTAACATACACCGGACTTGCCGACCTTAGTCAGGGTGCCCAAAAACAACTTGGTAAAACTCATTTTGATCATATTGACGGTCAAGTATTTGTAGATGCTAGAGCCGATACGGCTAGTAGGGCAAAGGTTAGCCCAGACCTTAGAAGGGCAGCTGTGGCATGGGCATCTGATCCAGCTAATGCAGGTTCTGCAAAAGCCGCTCAAATCCACAGTTCATTAGACGCAAACGGTAATTGGCTATAAATAGGCTATGGGTCAATACAAAGTACCTCAAGATGTAGAAGCTGAAGACAAGCTAATTGGCCCCTTAAGCCTTAGGCAATTCATCTATATAATAATCGCCTTAGCTTGGGGTGGTTTAATGTGGCGCATACTAGGCTTTAACCTAATAATAATGATTATTGCCATACTGCCCGTAAGTAGCTTCTTTATACTTTTGGGTGTTGGGCGAAGGCAAGAACAAAGCTTTGAGAACTATTTTGTAGCCTTTGTGCGTTTTATGTTTGTGCCGCGAATTCGGGTGTGGGACAAAGACACATCGCACGACATGATTGTTAAAGCAGAAATAAAAACACCTGAAATTATACAGAGTAAAAATGTATCGCGCGGTAGCTTAGCTCAGCTGGCACTAATAATGGACACTCATGGCGCCAAAAAAGACCCCACCATACAGCTTCAGGACGAAAACAACCAGGCGGCGATATATGGTCAGCGCGTACTAGATCCTAGTCAAATAGCTGGTAATGTCGCGGATCAACCAAGAACTCAACGCGTCACCACCCAAGACGATGTTCTTGATAACACCAGTATGCGTAGCAACGAAGTTGGTGAGTTGCTGGAAAATGTAGAAGAAAATATTCATACTCAAGCTATCGCAAATCTTAAAAAAGGCTTACAGGTAGCTCCGCCTCAAGCCCCTATGCAACCACAAGAAGTTTCACAACCACAAACCCCAGATGCTATACTTAAAAAAGCTATGCTACAGGGTGGTAACTTAACTGTACAGCAACTATCTAAGCAGGCTAACGAGCAAGTAATTCCCGAGGGTCAATCAATTAATATAGCGTCGACCTAAATAAAACAATGCAACCAAACCAAATCAACCCATCCCAACAAGAGTACGTGTCTAGCGTTACGCCACCTAAAAAGAAAAAGGGCGAAACACAAAGCACCCAAGCCCATCTCAACTTCGCTGAAGTACGTGACGGTATT
>CAYSEY010000043.1:0-3691 GCA_964430405.1 uncultured Candidatus Saccharibacteria bacterium | reverse complement strand
AACCAACTATGACCTTAAGAGTCCCCAAGAGAAAGATGCGATAGAGTTTGCCTACCAGGGATTCTTAAACGGACTGCACTTCCCAATTCAAATTTGCATCCAATCTCGCAAAATTGACCTCGAGGGTTATCTAGATAATCTCGACCAAGTTCTGTCAGATCAAACAAACCCGTTATTAGCAGGTCTTATGGAGGACTATATATATAACATTCGTGATTTGCTTAACGAAGTTAATATTATGGACAAGAAGTTTTTCGTGGTTGTTCCGTATTTTGTGGCAGAGGCTGCAAAGGATAATGTATTTAAACAGCTGGGGGGTGTTTTCTCGGCTCCAAAAGATGTTGTACAATCCTCCAAGCAGTTTGAAGATCGTAAACGAGAACTAATTCAAAGAACTAACACTGTCGCACAGGGCCTAGCTTCGATCGGAGTGCGGGCCGCTGTGTTGCGAACTCAAGAAATAATCGAGCTATTCTACAGTAGTTACAATGTAGAAGAATCTCAGCATCAATCCCTAGCTGGCACTGAAGACCTAACCACGCCGGCCGTTACTAGAGAGGGTGGAAAACCCATGCCATACAGACCGGCTCCTAAAGAGACAGAGCCAGCCGATCTGTATTCTGCAGCGAACAATGCCCAACTACAGAATCAAGCTCAGCCACCTCAACCCCAACAAAATAACGTGGGTGGGCAACAATAATGGCATTTGGAGCAAAAAGGCAGCCCGGTCAAGTTCCAGCTCAGAATCCTGTCAATCCAGTACAACAACAGGCTGATTTGGTATACCGTCAAGGTGTTGCAACTCTACGTGACATAATTGCTCCAAGCTCATTTGAAATTCAAAACAACTACATTAAAATTGGTCGTCGTTATGCTCGAACTTACTTTGTATATGCATATCCTCGCACCTTGTTTACCGGTTGGTTATCGCCAATTATCAACCTAGATGAAGTTGTAGACATTAGTCAAAATATCGAACCTGTCGAAAGCCAAGTTGTACTCAATAACCTCAAAAAGAAAGTTGGTCAATTAGAAGCAAGTAATAGTATAAATGTTGAAAAAGGGAAAGTTCGAGACCCACAACTCGAAGCGCAGATTAACGATGCCGAGGAATTGCGCGACAAGCTACAAGTGGGTGAAGATAGATTTTTTAGGTTTGGTCTGTACCTTACAATTTACGGTAAAGACGAGAAGGATCTCGAAGAAGTAGGCCGGAAGGTAGAAAGTATTTTCGGGACCAGTTTGGTGTATACCAAACCAGCCACTATCCAAATGGAGCAGGGCTTTAACTCAACCTTGCCTATGCAAACTGATCAGCTCTTAATTCGGCGCAATATGGATACCGGGGCAATATCCACCAGCTTTCCATTTACTACTGCCAACCTAAGTCGTAACGAAGGTATTTTATATGGAATCAATAGACACAATAACGGATTAGTATTATTTGACCGATTCAGCCTTGAAAACGCCAATATGGTTGTGTTTGCAAAGTCTGGTGCCGGCAAAAGCTTTGCTATCAAGCTTGAGTGCTTACGCTCATTAATGATGGGTGTTGAAGTAATTATTATTGACCCAGAAAACGAGTATCGAACTCTGTGCGATGCCGTTGGTGGAAGTTTCTTACATTTAAGCCTGGCTAGTGATACACGAATCAACCCATTCGATATACCAAAAACAATTGATCCTGAGGAGGCTGACAATGCTCTTAGGGCAAATATCATCATGCTTCACGGCCTACTAAGGCTTATGACTGGACAAATGAGCCCCGCCGAAGAAGCCGACTTAGATGTAGCACTAATCAATGTCTATGCCACCAAAGGCATTACTAACGACCCGCTAACACACAATGCCGAACCTCCAGTAATGATGGATTTGTACAACACCCTAAATTCTATGGGTGGGAATGGACCAGCTCTAGCAGCCCGTCTGCGCCGCTATACCGAAGGGACTTTTGCCGGTATTTTCTCAGAGCAAAGCAATGTAGATCTAACAGGTAGCTTCGTAGTATTTAACATTCGTGATCTCGAAGATGAGCTACGACCAATTGGTATGTATATTACATTGAATTATATATGGAATAGAGTTAAGACTGACAAACGCAAAAGGATGTTGGTTGTGGATGAAGCTTGGCAGCTCATGCAATACCAAGATTCTGCAATGTTCATGTTTAGCATCGCCAAACGTGCTCGTAAATACTACTTAGGCCTAACCACCATATCTCAAGATGTCGAAGACTTTTTAAGCACCAGGCTTGGCCGTGCAATTGTAAACAACTCCAGCTTGCAACTACTTCTTAAGCAAAACCCCGCAGCCGTAGAGATTGTCTCTGGAACATTTAAACTTACAAGTGAAGAAACCAAGCGCTTAACTCAATTCCCTGTAGGAGAAGGTCTATTTTTTGCAGGACTTAGCCATGTTGTACTTAGGATTATTGCATCGCCGACAGAGGAGCAATTGATAACCACCAATCCTCAGGCCTTGCTAGAACGACAAATGGAACAACAACAAATGAGTGCCGAGAAGTCCGACGATACAAGCAACAGTCCCGATGAATCGACATACGACGCAGTAGATACAGCAGTATAGTTATTACACAACCTCTTTGATATAATTAGATATTAAAGCGTGAGAGAATATGCCCCCAGGATCAAGCCCTAAGCCAAATCCAATTAGTAGTGGTGGCGGAAAGCCTAAGCCAACTGCAAAAGTTGGTGATGACGCGTACCAAAAAGAAAGTAGTCTAACGGACTCACCAAACACCCAAGGATCCGATAATGATATAAACAAACCGGCAGAAGCCGACAAAGTTAACTCGAGTAAAGGTCAAAAGGCAGCAGAAGGGGGTAAAAAACTAGCTGCAAATGCAAGCGAAACTGCAAAAGACGTTAAGGATGTTGCTAAAGCAGGTCCAACTGGTCTGGAAAATAGCGCTCAAGAGATTAAGCAGGGTGCCGACAAAGATGGTGCCAAAGGCGCGGCTGGAGCTGCAGGTAGGCAAGCCGCAGGTCAAGCTGTTGCTGGTGGTTTAGATGTAGTTACTGCAGGCGCTACAGCAGAAGCTCATGGAAAGATCGCTACGGGGGTTAGTAAGGCTCTAAAAAAAGAAAATCTCAAAAAGATAGCCTTAGTCTTCGTAGTAATAGTGGCCGTTCCCGCTATCATTTTTGGATTCATTGCCGGGATAATTCTATATGCTGCTCAAGATCCAGCCAAGTTCTTGTCGCAAGTATTAACCAATCCAAAGACCCGCGAATTTGCAGTTCAAGCTGCAAGTATGGTCCCAAAGGCAATTATCGGATCTGAAGATACTCTTAAGCAGTATGGGTACGTGGAAAAGCGTCCAGGGGAGGCCGCAATTGCCCAATCTAATGCACCGGCTCCTAAGCCAGGCTCACTTGGCGAGAAGCTTACCAAGATTAATCTTAAAAATGCTGTTTATCAAACAAACTCAGCACCTGACTGTCCATACAAATTCACCACTAAAGATATGGTTGGGCCAAACGGCGATACTATAGCAGTTATTGATAAAGTAACTACTCGGGATGGCACCGAGGTAGAAAAGGATCAGTTCCTAGTTAACTATTGCATAATTCAAGCTATGCCGTTATTTAACATGATGGTTCGAACGGACAAAACAAGAGAAGTTAATGAATTTAGCAACACCATACTTAATTATGGCGACGATCCAGAG
>CAYSEY010000042.1:4708-7048 GCA_964430405.1 uncultured Candidatus Saccharibacteria bacterium | reverse complement strand
TGCGGGTTCGAATCCCGTCCTGCCCACGCGTCCCCAGTCAGTATCCGGAAGGCCTCCGGACGTCTGGGTGGTCCGCTCCATGAGTCCGCCGTGCCCTATTGACGCAGGGGTAAGCGGTTCCAGGCGCCCACGAGGTGCTGTTCAGCGGGCCAAACGGGGCTCCTCGGTTTCGACCGGGGAGCCCCTCTTCTTTTAACACTAGAAATTATCTTTTGTATCTGGTATACTTACACGATTATGATTAAATCTACCATCAAAAAAGACAAAGCTAGCGTAACTTTAACCATCACTACCGATGGGCAATTTATTGACCCTTATAAACAATCTGTACTCAAACGGCTTAAAAAAGACCTAAAAGTAGACGGTTTTAGGCCAGGCCATGCGCCCGATAACATTGTGGTGCGTGAACTCGGCGAAGCCCGTGTGCAGGCCGAAGTATTAGAAGAAGTTATTGAGCATGCTTTTATTAATCAATCTCGAGAACAGAAAATAGAAGCTCTAGGTTCGCCAAGTATTGAGCTTAAAAAGTTTGTGCCCTATACTGAGCTTGAATTTACAGCCGCAGTACCAGTGATGCCCGAAATAAAGTTTGATTATTCCAAGTTAAAAGTTAAGCGACCAGAAGTTAAGATCGAACCAACAAAAGTCGATGAAGCTATCGAAACCTTGCGCAAGCAAATGGCTAAGCGGGTTGCTACTAACAAACCAATCAAAAAAGGTGATGAAGTTAGCTTTGACTTTGAAGGCAAACGTGACGGTAAGCCCGTAGAGGGTGCTAGTGCCAAGAACCACGCTATGACTATTGGCGAGGGCACATTTATACCTGGATTTGAAGAAAACCTTATTGGACTAAAGGATAAAGAAGAAAAGACTTTTACTGTAACTTTCCCTAAAGATTATCACTCTAAAGACTTACAGGGGGCAAAAGTTGAATTTAGTGTCAAAATCAACAGTATTTATGATGTTGATTTGCCCAAGATAGATGATGAATTTGCAAAATCGGTTGGTGGCAAAGCAACAGTTAAGGATTTGCGAGAAGACATCGAAAAGGTCTTGACTGGGCAAGAGCAGGAGCAAGCTGATAAGCACTACGAGAACTTATTGATCGAAGAAATGCTGAATAAAGTTAAGTTTGATGTACCCGAGCAGTTAATTGCTGACCAAGTTGCGCAACTGGAGAGCGAAATGGATAAGAACCTGCACAATGCCGGCTTGGATCGTAAAAAATACATGGAAATGCAAAAGCGTACCGAGGATGATTTGAAAAAAGAAGTTCATGAAGAAGCTGATAGACGTGTACGCGGTGCATTGTTACTTAGGGATGTTATAAAGCGATATGATATTGCGGTTAGCGAACTGGAGATCGAACAGGAACTTGCTAAGATGGCCGAGCAGTACAAGAGTGATCCAAAAATCCAAGAAGAACTAACCCACGATCATTTTAAAGAAGATCTGCGCAATCATTTACTTACCCGCAAAGCGGTTGGTAAATTAATCGAATTTGCTAGCAAGTAAAAGATCTCCTGTACTTGGCAGTCGTGGACTATGAGTGCTAAAATACAGTTATGAAAAATCAAATTTTGGTCCCAACTGTTATTGAGAAAACCAGCATGGGTGAGCGAGCCTATGATATCTACTCTAGGCTCTTAAAAGAGCGCATTATATTTTTAGGAACAGAGGTAGATGATACTGTCGCCAACTTGATTATTGCTCAGTTGTTGTTTCTGGAGAGTGAGGACAAACATGCCGATATTAAGCTCTACATTAACTCTCCGGGCGGGAGTGTAACGGCAGGCATGGCGATATTTGATACGATGGAGCTGATCAAGCCAGATGTTAGTACTATCTGTGTGGGGATGGCAGCGAGCATGGGCGCATTTCTGTTGGCGTGCGGGCAAAATGGCAAACGTTTTGCCCTGCCTAATAGCCGTGTGATGATTCACCAGCCAAGTGGTGGTTTCCAGGGTACGGCAGCAGATATCGAGATAACTGCCAAGGAAATTATTAAGATACGGGAAAAATTAAACCAAATACTGGCTGAAAAATCTGGCCAAAAGATTGAAAAGATCTCATCTGATAGCGATCGAGACTATTGGATGGATGCTACCGAAGCCAAGGCCTACGGAATAGTTGATAAAGTAGTTAATAAAAAATAACATTTTTATAGGTTAAAACCCTTGACCAAGTGGTATTTTTAGTCTATTGTATTACTCATAGAGGACGCTTAAACTACTACCGGAAAGTTCCAGTGGGATCTGGAATTGACGGTTTTTTATCGGTTTAGAAAAACCTCTTCTTAAAGCTTAATTAAATAACTAAGTAATGTAAGAGGAGAAAACT
>CAYSEY010000042.1:0-4686 GCA_964430405.1 uncultured Candidatus Saccharibacteria bacterium | reverse complement strand
ATATGGCCAAATCCGCCGCCGCAAGGACGTATCTTAACAGTCAAAATACACCGTTACCGTTACCAGATCTAATTAAAATTCAGCTGGATTCCTACAATTGGTTCCTTGAGGAAGGACTCAAAGAACTGTTTGAAGAAGTCTCGCCAATTGATGATTTTACTGGTAAGAAATATGAACTAAGTTTTAAGGGTTATAAATTCGACCAACCAAAGGTTGACGAAGAATTAGCCAAAGAAAAGAACTTAAGTTTTGAAGCATCGCTCAAGGCTACTTTAGAACTCTTAATTAAAGAGACTGGAGAAGTTAAGACTCAAGAGATTTTCTTGGGTGACTACCCGGTCATGACTGATCGCGGTACTTTTATTATAAATGGTGTTGAACGTGTGGTTGTAAGTCAATTGGTGCGTAGTCCTGGTGTATTCTTTACCCGAGAAGGTGCGGCAGAGTATTTTAGCGCCAAAATAATCCCAAGCCGAGGTGCGTGGCTAGAGATAGAAACTGCTCAAAATGGCGTTATGAGTGTAAAGATAGATCGTAAGCGTAAACTCCCCGTAACGACTCTGTTGCGAGCTTTTGGTTTTGGTACTGACACCGAGATTAAAGAACTGTTTAAAGATGTTGATACTGGCGAGGTAAAGCTTGTTGAAGAGACTCTTTCTAAGGATCCAACCAGCTCAACTGCCGAGGCTTTGATGGAAGTTTACCGACGTATTCGACCTGGAGATTTGGCTACAGTCGAAAACTCTAAGGCACTACTCGATAGTATGTTCTTTGATTTTAAACGATATGATTTAAGCAAAGTAGGGCGCTACAAGCTAAATAAGCGCTTAGGTGTGAACATTAAAAATGATCACGATGGGCGAGTGCTTCGTAAAGAAGACTTGATAGGCATTATTAAAGAAGTTATTAAGCTAAGTAACAGCACTATGCCTTCAGAAGATATCGATCACCTAGGTAACCGCCGACTAAAGATGGTTGGTGAGCTAATCCAGGGCAGATTCCGAGTTGGACTACTAAGAATGGAGCGTATCGTAAAAGATCGCATGAGTGTTGCAGATCCGGAAGCTATTCAACCGGGCCAGCTTATTAATGTTCGTCCGATTGTGGCGAGTGTAAAAGAATTCTATGCATCTCACCAGTTGAGTCAATTCATGGACCAAGTAAACCCATTGGCCGAGATTGTTCATAAGCGTCGATTGAACGCTATGGGACCAGGCGGATTAAGTCGCGAGCGAGCTGGATTTGAGGTTCGAGATGTACATAGAACTCACTATGGGCGCATTTGTCCTATCGAAACACCGGAAGGTCCAAACATTGGTTTAGTTAGTACTTTAGCTACTTATGCACGTGTTAATGAGTATGGTTTTGTTGAGACGCCTTACTTTAGGGTGATAAATAGTGTTGCACCTAAAAATGCAGCTGGCGAAATTGCCTCAAGAATTCTAAAGACCAAAGAAGGTAAGGTACTTGTAAAAGCAGGAGATAAAATTTCACCTGCAACTGCCAAGGCTATCGAGAAGGCGGGTATTGAGGAAGTTAGTGTTAAGGCCCGTGTTACATCAGAAATTGTCTATCTAGATGCTTCTGATGAAGAAAAAGAAGTTATTGCACAAGCCAAGACACCAACTGACGACAATGGTTACTTTGTTCAGCAACGTGTGCCAGTACGTGGAATCGGTGGTGAGGCTGACGAAGAAGACGCCAATAGTGTCGATTATATGGATATTAGTTCAAATCAAGTTGTAGGCGTTTCAGCGGCTTTGATTCCGTTTTTAGAACACGATAACGCCAAGCGCGCATTGATGGGTGCGAATATGCAACGCCAAGCAGTTGCATTGATCCGACCTGAGTCACCAATAGTTGGTACTGGAGTCGAGGCTCGAGTTGCTGAGGATTCTGGACAAGTAATTATTGCTATTGAAGATGGCGACGTTGTTGCTGCTGATGCTAGCGAAATTGTTGTAAAGTACAAAAAGATAGGCAAGAAGACCTACAACCTAATTAATTTTGTAAGATCTAACCAGGGTTCATCAATTCACCAACGAACTCTCGTTTCTGCAGGACAAAAATTCAAAAAAGGCGATATATTAGCCGACGGGATGAGTACAAAAGATGGTGAATTGGCCCTAGGACAGAATGTGCTAGTAGCGTTTATGCCGTTTGATGGACTAAATTACGAAGATGCGATAATTATCTCTCAAAGATTGGTGCAGGACGATCGATACACTTCGATTCATATCGAAACACACCAGGTTGATGTGCGCGACACTAAGTTGGGTCCAGAGGTAGTAACTCGAGATATTCCTAACGTTTCTGAAGAAAGTCTGAAAGATCTAGACGACGAAGGAATTGTCCGTATTGGCGCTGAAGTTGAGGCGGGCGATATATTGGTTGGTAAAATTACCCCTAAGGGCGAGACCGATCTAAGTAGTGAAGAGCGACTTTTGCGAGCAATATTTGGCGAGAAAGCTCGAGATGTTAAAGATACGAGCTTAAGAATGCCGAATGGCGCGATGGGTAAAATAGTAGATGTTAAGATATTGAGTCGAGAGAATGGCGATGAGCTACCAGCAGGCGTTATTAGCCAGATTTATGTAGCCGTAGCTCAATTACGAAAAATTTCGGTTGGTGATAAAATGGCTGGCCGGCATGGTAACAAAGGTGTAATTAGTAAGATTATGCCGATCGAAGACATGCCTTATCTAGAAGATGGTACACCAGTAGACATAATATTGAATCCACTTGGTGTGGGTGCTCGTATGAATATCGGTCAGATTTTAGAAACCCACATGGGTTGGGCTGCTCAGGCACTTGGTTATAAAGTTGCTTCACCTGTATTTGATGGTGTGAAGCTAGATCAAATCAAGGCTGAACTTAAAAAAGCCGGATTACCAGAAGATGGAAAAATTCAATTGTTCCACGGTTATACTGGCGAGCCATTTGCAGAGAAGACAACGATTGGATACAAATATATGCTGAAACTTCACCATATGGTCGATGACAAAATTCATGCCCGATCAACAGGACCATACGCTATGGTTACTCAACAACCTTTGGGTGGTAAAGCTCAAATGGGTGGACAACGCTTTGGTGAGATGGAAGTGTGGGCATTGGAAGCATACGGCGCGGCACATACTCTCCAGGAAATTCTTACAATTAAGTCAGATGATGTTATAGGACGAAGTAAGGCTTACGAATCGATCATCAAGAACGAAGAGATTCGAGGTCCAAGAATTCCAGAATCCTTCAATGTATTGGTTAAAGAACTACAGAGCTTAGGCTTAGCAGTAGAGCTTGAAAAACCTCGCATTGCTCAAACTATTGATGCCGAGGATGTGCTAGAGATGAATATTGAAGCAGAGGCAAGTGAATTAGGTTCCGATGAGCTACTTCAGGGAGATCAGGCGGCCGAGGGAGAGGCTGTTGTGAATTTAGGATCTGATGGGGCCGAGGATGATTTTGAGGCACTAGCAGAGAACGATACAACATTAACAGAGCAGGAAGGTTAAGAAGATGAACCCACTTACAAACGAACAAATGATTTTAGATTTTGACGCAATTCGTCTATCTGTCGCCTCTCCAGAAACTATTCTTGACTGGTCGCATGGCGAAGTTACGAAACCCGAGACTATCAATTACCGAACTCAAAAACCGGAAAAGGACGGATTGTTCTGCGAGAAAATCTTTGGACCAACTAAGGATTGGCAGTGTTACTGTGGTAAGTACAAAGGTATTCGCTACAAAGGAATAGTTTGCGATAAGTGTGGCGTATTGGTTACTCGCAGTATCGTAAGGCGCGAACGAATGGGACATATTAGCCTAGCGGTTCCTGTAACCCACATCTGGTTCTTGCGAGGTACTCCAAGTCCAATTAGCTTAATACTTAATATGGGCGTACGTGATCTCGAGCGAATCGTGTACTTTGCTAACTTCGTGGTAACAGAGGTTGATGAGAAAGCTAAAACTGAAGCAATTAAAGAACTTGAAGCAGAGTTTAAGACTCGTCGCAAGGACATCTTAACTAAGCACAATATTAAAAACACCGACAAAGACATACTTAGTGATGAAGCAACAACTGAGCTTGCTGATCTGGACAACAGCTATACTACAGCAAAGGCCGACTTAGCTAATTTAGCAAAAAGTGAGTTATTGCCAGAGAGCCGTTATCGAGAGCTCAGTATGAAATTTGGACACGTTTTTAAAGCAGGAATTGGTGCTGAAGCACTTAAGCACCTGCTAAGCGAAATTGATCTTAAAAAACTAATTAAGAGTCTACGCGAAGAGTCTGAGGCTAGTATCGGACAGAAGAAAAAGAAAGCTTTAAAGCGTCTTAAATTAGCGGAAGGCATGCATCAAGCAGGTTTGCGACCAGAATGGATGATTACTAGTGAAGTTCCGGTGATACCACCTGATCTTCGTCCTATGGTACAGCTCGATGGTGGCCGATTTGCTGCTTCAGATCTTAACGATCTTTATCGAAGAGTTATTAATCGTAACAATCGATTGAAAAAGCTGTATCGATTACAGGCTCCAGAAGTAATTTGTCGAAACGAAAAGCGCATGCTTCAAGAAGCCGTTGATGCTTTAATTGATAACAATGCTCGACGAGATCGAGCAGTTTCAGCTGCAGGTAGTCGCAAGAAGCTTAAGAGTTTGACCGACCTACTTAAAGGTAAGCAAGGGCGC
>CAYSEY010000041.1:288-7072 GCA_964430405.1 uncultured Candidatus Saccharibacteria bacterium | reverse complement strand
CTTATGTGCAGGTTTCAAATAACAAAAAGTCATCTAAAATCTGCACGCAAGAATCAATCAATTTAACTCAATGTACAGGTCTAAGTTGGTAATTTATACCTCACAGAGACTATACGCCAAGATACTATATATTTAGTGTTTTGTCAATAGTTTTAAATTATACTAGTTGTGCTTAGGCTGCCGGTGCAAACTCAGGAAAGACCTCAGGAAGTCCACCAGGAAATATCCTACCCAGATCAGTTCTGTTCATGTAGTTGCGCAAACCAAACTCGCGGTAACGCCTCAGATAACTATATAGCCGTGATGCATCAATGATTGAAACCCTAACTTCACCATTTGTAACGCTAATTGTTGCATCAATTCGCAAAGCTTCTACGGCCCGATCCGCTATTTCAACATCGGTAGGCATCCGCATGCCTTCGTGGTAAACCGTTTGATCAGAAATTAAACGGTATTCTTCCAAAGTCTCCTCTATAAACCTAGCTAATTCACTCTCGAAACGCCTCCGGGCTCTTTCTTGACGAAATCTGTCAATTCTTCCGGGGTCTTCTTCTAATAAAACATCGTAATTAATACTATCCTCAATTTCGACTCCTTCACGAGCGGCGTCCTTTGGTCCAAAACTAAGTCGCGACCACTGTGTCGAAGGTGGATAGCCTTGATTAAACACAGTTATTCCTCGACGGGAATCGGTATAAACAACATTGTCACCACCGTAGAAACCAACACCTTTAAATCTATCAGAGCCACGCCGCGCTAATTTGATTGTTTTACCGAGCACAACATCTTCCGCCTTCACACTGCCCGGATCATAGCCGCCAATTGCAGCGTAAGTTGAGGCCCTAAATGCAAAGTTAGCTCCTGGGTATCGATACCGAGCTTGCCTACCTGATCCAGGCGAAGGATGCCTATCGATTATATCTAGCATCTGCATAAATTTAACCCCCATATGGTACAGAGGTGATTCTACATTTGTGGTCGGATCCCATTCTAATCGCCCAGATAAGCCATCGGCTGCTTGAGTCTCGGTTTGCTCAAGTATTGTCGCAATGTATGAGGCTCCCAAACCTTTACAGTCGGCGTCATTGCTAATAATAACCAAGTCGCCGTCTACAGACCTCTGATTCTGACGCAATAGAGTCAAGTCTGTCATGTCTCGACGAATACGGCCAATTCTGGCCTGTTCAGGAGGATACTCACGTTGAATTACTCTAATTGGGATGTTTGGATTATCAGCCTTGAATCGATCAATTTCACTTAATGTCTCATCCCACTCTAAGTTTGTGGGTTTGTTTACAAAAAGCACTATCTCATACTTGGAAGGTTCAAGCGGGTTACCTTCTACGTCTTGCTGTCCGGAGTACCAGCGTAAGGTGTTATATATATTCTTACCTTCTTGAGCGCCGTTAACAGGTATAGCCACGGCAACTTCACAGGCACTATCCATTGCCTCCACTTGATCGGCTAATTCCTCTAATGATTCCCTCCTATCAGAGTCCATTCCATCTAAATAGTCTCCGATCTCTTCGGCCGGATCAAGTACGGCGTCGGGATTATTGCGTAATCTCTCAGAGAATCGTCTGCGAATTCGGTCTTCATCATCTGGGCTGAATTCGCCAGATTGGTATCCCAAATATGGCGACTCTAAATATGGTTCGTGATAGCCGCCAGGTATTACCCTCTCTAATGGTCGTCGTGGCAATGGGGCCGCAATTGGAATAAACGGTGCCTGCCAGTTAGCTCCAGGAATTACTTCGGTCGATGTAACAACCTCTTCAACTGTATTCGTCGCTACAAGGGTTGTCTCGACAGTCTGGAAATCTACATTCTCTGTAACCGTAACCACTCCAGGTGGTTGATCACCCTCTTGGGTGGCAAGTATCATGAAGTTTTCAGCACCAGCCGTACTCCTGCCAGTTGGCACTGCTACTTCAGCATATCCTGTACGTAAAGTTACCTGATCGATACCACTGGCTTGGGGATTTACATTAAACAAACTATGGATTTCCGATCCTTTTGGTATCACAACACTCCCGCCCGGCTCAACTTCTAGTATTAATGACGAATCTTGATTTCCCTTATCTGGACTGAATAGCCATCGTAATTTGCCATCCTGTTGTTCTGAATGTGCTGCAACCCGAACTGCACCCCAAAACGATCCTTCATTTGTCATGCGATTAGTTTTAAGTATAATATCGCCTGTATTTGGATCGAGCGTGAAATCACCACCCAGTTCGTTTAGATCGAACACTCCAGGTGTGTCATTGCCCATCCATAACTCTCGGTGAACAGCATGGAACTTCTCAGGATGTAGTGCCATATACTCGTTAAAAGGAACTTCTCTAGTTACAGTTGCCGTGTGGTTCTGAACAGCTTCAGAAACACCAATACCCTTGGCTTCAAGCTGATCTAGTGCAGTTTGCGGGATCCCACCGTCAGGTCGTAACTCGATGTTCTCTACTAACTTATTGCCCTGTGCATCAATAATTGCGCCGCCTTCTAGCTTCCACCCTTCGGGCATATTAATACTATCACCCTTAAAGCCGTACATGACATTTTGGTTTGGCAACGTGACCTCATGTGAAGTTGTGGTTTCATTTGTAATTGTTTGCGCCGCCCTCTCACCACTGAAGTGTTCTGTAATCTGGGCAGATATATAGCTACCAGCCGATGCGAATGCAAAGGTAGCCACTGCTCTTTTAGCCGATCGACTGTTAGATAGGCGCCTAAATACACGATCAGCTGTGGATATCTCACCTTCAATGGTAGATTCTACATTCAACTGAATTACATGATTTAATTTATCTTCAAACGATGCACCAGGTATAGCATTCATATAGCCCGGGTGAGCTGCGGCATATTGAGTAAGTACCCGCTCGGCTTCTGCTCGGGCAGTCATCAGATCGGTTTTCTCAGATTCAATTAAATCCGCAGAGGTATATCGAATCAAGTCAATACCACCTTCATCGCCAACAGTTTGGTTAGTACGAAGTGCTACCAACCAAGCTCGGATATTATTGGCCTCATCTTCAGTAATTGTTGCTGGATCCTCTGGTCTTAGTGCGTCGTACTCGGTCAACACGTCAGTGGCAGCCACCATATCATATAGTGTTGCATCCACCTCGGCAGTGCGTGGTGTTTGATTAGGATTGTTTGCCAAGCCTTCCTCTCCGGAAGCCACCTGACTCATTCTAAGGGCTCTCTCTTGACGGAGCGTCATGCGCTCACGCGCTGCAGAAAATAATGCCGCAGAGCCTGCTGTCGCAACTATACCTACCGGCCCACCAATCAAGGCACCAGCCGCAATTTTTGCGCCCTTACTACGAGCCAAATACCCAGCTATATTTACGACGGAGCCCACGGCTACAGCAACTGTTGCCTCATTTACCAACCAACCCTTCAGCCTAGAATCTGTAAGACGCTCCATAATTCTATCTGTAGTTGTACGATTTGCCTCAGCATTTACTCCCAAAGTGGTTTCACCACCGGCTAACCGATAGGCTGCATCGATCGCACCCAATCCCGCTTCGTGCTCAACTGAGGCTGTGATACGATCATATATTTGTTCAAGATTCTGAACCATATGTACGTGCTGATCACTGCCATTACCAATCCACTCGGCTTCAGCCAAAGCTCGTTGCGCTTCGGTCATCACCGTTGCTCGATCCATCGCTCCGGTAATTCCCTGCTCAAAAATCTGGTTTAATCGATCTTTTGTTGCTCTAACTTCTGGGCGATCTTCGGCCAAGATGTTCTCGCCATTTTGTAAATAATTTTCGCCCAGATCAAACCGAGCCGCGACAGCTTCAGCCACTGCATCATGGAAGTTCGGACCCTCCATGATTCCAAAATGCTCGTGGATATATCGTTGCCTGTAGCCTTCACGCAAAAACGTACTGCGCGAAACGTATCGAAACGCCTCAACAGGATGGCGGAATGTTGAACGAACGCCCCTAGCTACTGTCTGTACCACTCTGAAAAACCTGTTATCGGCTGGGTTCTGAACTTCAAATAGCTGCTCGCGAATTTCGCGCATTTCTGTATTTATCTGTTCATCGGCAAGTAGCCTGGCTCTTGCCATATCGGTTTCACGAGCATCTAAGGCGTATAGTGTAGCGACCTCAGTAGGCTCGGGTGGCTCTGGCGGCGGCGCTTCGGGCGGACCAGGAGTTGGCGTCGGGACAGGGGGCTCGGGTGTTGGGGTCGGGGGTTCCGGGGTTGGTGGGACCGGACCAGGAGGCTCTACGACCGGTGTTGGAATCAACAACTTTTCAGTTGTTAGTGCCGGTACTGTCCAAGCCTTTCGACTTTTTGGCTTTTCACCCTCTTCCGAAGGGGTATTTTCAATACCTGGCTCAAACCGTTTGGCGTTATCTAGGGCCAGATTGAGATCCTGCAAGCGCGCCAAATATTCTTCGGGTAAGTCTTTGCCAGCCTCCTGCAAAGACTCGAGATATTTTTGAATTCTGTTACGTTCTGTAGTTATGGCTCCTTTTTGACCAGGTGTCATGATATCTCGTTCTTTAAGCCGAGCTATGTACTCTTCTTCTGACTCTACGCCATAACGCCGCTCTAAAAAATCACTTCTCTCTTCACCCTCTTGCATTTTTTCTTGAGTAATTTTCTCTAACTCAGTTAACTCCGAAGCCTGCGCTTCTTTCTCTTTAGCTTCTGATGAAGCTGGCCGTTCAACCCTACCTACCTCGGATTCAGATTTGGTTACTACCTTAGGTTTTTCCGTCTCGCCAGTTTCGGTTGCACGCTTACTAATTTGCGCATCAATCAAACCCGTCTCTGCCTTGGATACTCCAGGAATTTCGCGGGCCAAGAAAGCCTCAGCGGATTCATCTGGTCTAGCCGAAACGACCTTCATCTGCTCTGTTGGTAGGGCTTCGCCGTCAGCACCCTTGGTCTGAACTATCATCGTTTCACCTGTTGTAATGTTTTTAACAATACGACGACCATCTGGCAACTCTACACTGCCATCCTGAACCTTCCATTTTTCAGGTAAAGCATCGTTGGTCTCAGTTCTGGCTGTTTCAGGCTTAGAAGTTGGCAACTCTGTTGTCCTAGCTTTTTCTCGTAACTCTCTTCTGGCAACCGATGGACGTTTGGCTTTTATTACAGGCTTCTTCTCTCCTTGAGTTTCGTCAGTTTTCGCTGTGTCATCTAGCTGAGCTTCTTTTGCATCCTCAGATGGTTGGGGAGGTGGCGATTCTTTAGCAACAGTCTCGAGCGGGCTCCCTGGAAGTTCCTTAGGAGTTTCTGAAGGGCTAATCACTATAGGCTCACCCTCTTTTTTAGGTTGAATAGCTATTTTGGTAGCTTCCGTATCGGGTTGTTCTACTAAAAGTGATCCGACATCACTAGGATACCCCAAATCGTCACTTGCTTCTGGCTTAGATTTTTTACGATGGCTGATTTCGTATCCGCGCTTACGACTTGGCATGTGAGGACCCATTCTTCGAGGTTCGGCTTTGCGTGGTCGACCAGGCCCTTTATGCCTAGTTTCAGAATGCCCGGTCGTTAAACTATCGACCTGCTTAAGGTCAAGTGGAACCGCCGGTATAAACTCGGCATCATTACTATTTGGGCTATGGGTCTCTACTGGCATATGATATTTATAAACCTAAGTATAATTTTCTGAAGTTAAAATAAGCCTCAGTAAGCTTTTGATCTAGATTTGCGACGTTTTCTGACACAAACTTTTGCACTTCGGCTGGCTTCGCACCTTTATCGATCAATTGCTCGAACTCAAAAAGTTTTTCGGGAGGAATATTATCCACAACTACCCGGTCCGTAACTTGCTCCAATCTATCTACCAAGTCCTCTCGCATTTGCATACGAGTGGCTTCGTCGACGTTCGTTAAGTTCTTCTCCTGTAATAAGTTCTCAGCGAACTCCTCTAGGTGCACTTGGTGTTTTTTTGGATCCTTAGTCTTGGCAGCCTGTACCATATCACCCTCCTTAAATTGTTATGTATATTTTAGCCTTTATTATTGGGTGGTGTCAAAGCTACTGAATTGCCACCAGCTGTACATCAAAAATCAAATTAGTATTAGGCGGTATAGAGCTACCGGCACCACGCGCTCCGTAAGCCAAGGCTGCTGGAATATACAATCGACGCATGGCACCCTGTTTCATGTCTTGCAAGCCTATATCCCAACCTGAAATAACCTGTCCTGCACCAAGCTTAAACGCGAATGGCTTTTTTTCGCCTTTTAACGAGGTATCAAACACCTTACCATCTTCAAAATATCCAATATACTGAACAACCACAGTATCACCCACCTTAGTGTTTTGATCACCAGTACCAGATATATACTCTTCTATCTTGAGCCCATTGTCGGTAGTTTGGCTCCGTACTGGTTTGGCAACTTCCTCGCCAATACCGGGTTTTTGGCCTGGTGGAAGCGGTAATTTAGCCTCACTTTTCGCTTGCTCTCCCGGTAGCGCTAGGCCATTTCCATTATCCTGTTTTGGTTCTTCACTATACACTGTTTCCTCCTGGTTATTAGCTTGATCAAACTTTATCATAAAAAATACCGCTGCAATCATTGCAACCACCAACCCGACAATAATAACCACACTAAGAATTGTTTTTTTATTGTCTCTTTGACGCACCACTAGCGTTTCTTTTTCTTTTTCTTTTTAGCTTTTTTGCGAATTGGCTGTAAGGCTGGCTGGGAAACGATCCGACGTGTTTTGACATCTGGAGTGGATTTCTGCTGGGCCTTCACGGAACGCTCCATGCTAACGGCGGCGGCCTGCGCGCCTTCGGTTA
>CAYSEY010000041.1:0-278 GCA_964430405.1 uncultured Candidatus Saccharibacteria bacterium | reverse complement strand
CTGAGTTGACTATTTCTGCTCGCATATCTGCCTGTAACCTCGTAAATAGCCCAAATGCCTCGGCTTTATACTCTACCAATGGGTCGCGTTGGCCATATCCTCGCAAACCAATACCTTCTCGTAGGTGGTCCATAGTTTCGAGATGATTCAGCCAAGAGCTATCGATTGTCTTTAGGCTAACGAGTCGCAAAATAACGTTCAACACATCTTCACCAAAGTTCTTTTGGCGCTCATCAAGCATCTCGGAACTACGCTTTGTTAAGTCTTCTGCTAACAAT
>CAYSEY010000040.1:2382-7357 GCA_964430405.1 uncultured Candidatus Saccharibacteria bacterium | reverse complement strand
GTCATCTAGCTTAGTTAACTTAACTTCTAGTGAAGATGGTAAAGGGTTGCCGATCTCTTTAGCAGACTTTGCTAGCTTTTCACCTTCCGAGCTACTCGCCGCAAGTCGCTTGAGAGCATCGGCTTTGGATATGTATTCCACAGAGCTCACACCACTGATCTGCAGTACCTTGTTTTGCAGAAGCTTAATCTCTTCCTCTTTAGATTCGTCACTCAAGAATAGAGTCAAATCGATCTTCTGCTGAACTTCCTTAAGTTGGGTTTGGACGAAGAATATTGAAAAAGCGAAGAAGGTCATAACAAGTAAAGTAACCACCATAATTGCTGTAGCCGCCGTACTTAGCCAGGCGTGCCTAAACGTATTTCGAAAACCACTCTTAAAAACCCTCCAAAACGTAATCATAGTGTGTATTTCCCGATCTTTTCGTCTTTTACTATCCGACCACGATTAATGGTGATAACGCGTTTCTTTAAGGCATCGACAATATCTTTATTATGAGTCGTTAACAGCACGGTAGTCCCGAAACGGTTAATCTTTAATAATAGTTCAATAATATCCCATGATGTTTTAGGGTCTAAGTTGCCGGTTGGTTCATCGGCAATTAGAATCTTTGGGTTGCGTACCAATGCCCTGGCTATTGCTGTGCGCTGCCTCTCACCACCGGATATTTCGCTAGGATAGTGATGAGCCTTCTCACTCAAGCCAACCAATTGCAGAATCTTTGGTACGGCACGCTTAATTTCGGTGTTCTTAACTCCCGATACCTCTAGTGCGAATGCAACATTTTCATAGACTGTTAGATTTGGTAGCAATTTAAAATCCTGGAAAACCACACCAATACGTCTACGCAAATGCGGAATGTTTGCTTTGTCGATAGTGTCATAATCAATACTACCAACAATTATTTTCCCAGATGTCGGAACTTCTTCTTTAATCAGCAAACGAATTAATGTACTTTTACCCGCACCAGAGGGGCCCACAATAGTGACAAATTCTTTTGGCTGAATATGCAGTGAAGCGCCTGAAAGCGCCACCGTCTTGTTTGGATAGATGACGGTAACTCGGTCGAGTAAAATCATATAGCACTTATCTTAACAAAGATCATGATAATAATAAAGCTAATCCTTACCTACTTGGCTCGTAAGATAAGCCTCTATCAAAGGTTCTAACTCACCATCGAGAACTGCCTGTGTATCAGCAGTTTCATAGCCACTTCGGGTATCCTTAACTTTTTGATAAGGATGTAAAACATAATTACGAATCTGACTTCCCCAGTCGGCAGATTTGTTTGCCTTCAGATCATTAATACTCTCTAGGTGCTGTTCACGAGCTAAAGCACTCAGTCTGCTAGCTAGGACGGTTAAAGCACGCTGTTTGTTCTTGAGTTGACTTCGTTCGTTTTGAATCGCCACAACCACACCAGTGGGAATATGGGTAATTCGCACTGCACTATCGGTGGTGTTAACACTCTGCCCGCCGTGGCCACTACTTCGGTAGGTGTCTATCTTAAGATCTTTTTCATCAATACCGATAGACTCTTCGGATATCTCAGGAATAACATCAACCAGAGCGAAGGAAGTTTGGCGTAAGCTCTGTGAGTTAAATGGACTTAGTCGAACCAAACGGTGCACTCCTTTTTCGGAACGAAGCTTTCCGTAGGCAAATGGACCACTAAATCGAATTGTGGCACTCTTAATACCAGCTTCTTCGGACGCGCTTTCCTCTAATACCTCAGCAAACAGACCATAGCGCTCGGCATAACGCAAATACATACGCTCTAGCATTGCAGTCCAATCAGCGGCATCGGTACCACCAACTCCAGCTGACAACTGCATGATGGCATTTTGATCATCATTGGGGCCATCCAGCTTTACTGCGATCATCAAAGCCTGCGCCCTACGATCTAGTTCGGCAACCACTGCACGATAATCCTCCACTTCGTTATCTTCAGATAGATCAATAATCTCTTTGGTAGATTTGATATCGAGTAGTATATTATCCCAATCACCGATATATTGCTTGATATTAGCAGCTTCCTTTGAAGTCGCTTCAGCTTTCGATGGATCTTGCCAAAAGTCAGTTCCCCCCATGTCCTCTTCAAGCTCAGCTAACACCTTGCGTTTACCCGCGATATTCAACCTCTGCATAGCATCCTCGACAATATTCTGAA
This sequence comes from uncultured Candidatus Saccharibacteria bacterium, assembly GCA_964430405.1. GTDB lineage: Bacteria > Patescibacteriota > Saccharimonadia > CAILAD01 > BJGX01 > CAYSEY01. The sequence goes on along the minus strand of CAYSEY010000040.1, from coordinate 5,187 downwards.
GATGTATTAGTTGTTCAGTTAGTTGTTTCATTACTCAATTATACCGACATTTATTGATAATCAAAAAAGACCCGTTTTATAAACAGGTCTTTCTTGATTTATTTGTTTTTATTAGCCTTGGCTTTTATTGAGTAAAGCTTCTGCAACAGCTTTTTTGCTGCGTCGATACTTTAGCGCGCCAATAGTCATTGCACTCGATCCAATCACACCAAGCAATCCAGTCTCGATACCAGTTTGTGGTAATGAGCTAGAAGTTGGGGTAGTAGGAGTTACCGTAGGAGGAACTACAGGGGGAACCACAGGGTTACATCGTGGGTCACCTACTGGAATTCCAGGTAGACATTCGGGAGTAGGTGGTGGAGTTTTAGTTAGGGTAAAGTTCTGATTACAAGCTGGATCAGTCTGAACCTGCTTGCCGTCTTTATCAAATACCTTAAGTTCTACTCTGTATGTACCCTCTTCCGTAAATGTATATGCTTCATTAACGGTATTGGTTAACTCTGTACTCTGGCTTACAACTGGACTGTTTGGCATTGGCTTAACTGCATCACCTTCGATTTTGAATATATGATATTCATACTTAGAAGGGCTGATAGCGCCATCGCCAGTTTTCTCGGCCTTACCTACAAAGGTTGGTTTGTTAGGTAGTGCACCATTGGCAGGCGAAAGAGTTACGGCAAGATTCTTACAGATCAAGCCAGAAGGCTTTTCACAGTTAGTGTCTTTAGTAACAGTCACGCTAGCATCGTCTTTAACGATCGGTACACCAGTAGCCTCAGCTTCTGCGACGTTAGGGATTTTTTGAGTCCCACAGGTTTGTGGAGTAAACGGTGTCTTTACAGTTGTACGGAAACGGAAGTAACCGTTACTGCCAGGGGCAATATTACCTACCCCTACACCACCTGCAAACAATCCGTTATCGGCAACGGCAATACCTTGAGGGTGATTACCGTCGTAGTGCATTACCGAGCCCGGAACAAGTTTTAGATGTTCTGGCAAAGTATCGCGTACTACACCATTAGTAATCATGGTTTTACTAGTATTCTTATACTCGATCAACCAGCTTACCGTTGGATCTGTATTCGTATCGTTCATTTTGATATCAAGGTTTTCTTTCCAGTCAGTTGATCCAGGAGTGGTTACCTTTTTATCAACTGTTAGGCTTGGGCCATTGATCTTAACCTTAATGGTTACAAATGAATCGTATTGGAAACAAGAAGGATAATTACCATCCATCTTATCGTATCCGATCGGAGCAGCAGGAGCGTTTACATTGAACTGATTATTATGATTAATAATCGTATCAGGCAACGCTACACCACCTGGATGAGCACGGTTGGCCAATCGGGCCGAACCTGGCACAAACTCCATATTAACTGGCACTGAAGAGTTGAAATCAACTGAGTCGGCAACCCAACCTGGGTTGGTGTTGTCGGCTACGATGTAGCTAAAACTTCGCAGTTGAGTCGAAGTGGCGGTTGGCAAGTAGATTTGAATGCGAGCATTACGAGCTACGCCAGGACCGTCAAAGTTGTTACCATTTAGACCTGGAGCAGCACCGTTGTGAATATACATTCGCATGGTGATTTCTTGGCCTGGGGCAACAGGAAGTAAGTCTTTGTATTGACCATTTGTAGTGGTGGCAGCGTCTGCAAAGGCGCGTTCATCACCATAGTATGGTGTGTTTATCCAGGAGTTAAACACTGGATATTCGAATGCTGGAGTATCAGGACCATTATAGGTCTTTACCGGTCGATTGGCCGGTTCGTATCCAGCAATAGCCGTGATTGGCGCGATGATTACAGCTGCTACAGCTGCAGTCAACAGGGCAATCTTGGCGATTGATTTAAGTTTCATAGGCACCTCCTTAAAGGGCTTGTTGTTTAGATTATATTTGCTTCAGTTGCGTTAAGTGCAGAGTGTCAGAGCAAATGACTATTTAGCTATCAAGGACCAAAAACTAATTACAGCAGAATAATATCACTTTTTGAGTATTTTGTCAATACTATTTATGCTTTTAATGTTTATTCAGAGTTTCAGCTCTGAACTTAATTGTTAACAATAAACTAAGTTCAAAGTTGAGTTTGGGCGAGGCCCGAGGGGTTGGAAGTTTCCTTCCCCTCGGGCCAAGTGCCCTGTTGCCGCTACCGATTCGATGTCATCCGGGGATGACGAGAGTGGTCGGTGGCGGCGGTGCCGTGGTTGGCGGCAGTGTTACCACCGAACTCGGTGGCGGTGCCGGTGGGACGACGGTGGGTGGTGGCGGATCTGTCGGCGAGTAGCCGTCGTCTCCGTGATCCACTGCTCCTCCGTTACCGGGGTTGCCACCCGCTCCACCCTGCGGCGTACAGACGTTGCCGTACATGTCGACGCAAGGAGGAGGTGTTGCCGGCGCCGGACCCTTGCACACCGTTGGCGGGCAGGGAGGCGGCACCGTTGTCACCGTGGGAGGCCGAGTGGTCGGCGTACCCGTGGTGGGCGGCTGCGATGGTGGCGGGGACCCCGGAGGGCCGGGTACACCAGGGAACTCCGGCTCGACGGGTTGGTACCCGCAATCGAGCTTGAAGTTGTCCTGAGTTCCGTCCGCATACGTGAACCGCAACACCCAGTAGGTGGGTCGGTCCAGTGCATCCTGGTAGATACCAGGCACCGGCGTGTCGACCATGTAGAGCGTCCTGTACGGATCACTCATCTCCACGACCTCGACGCTGACTGCCTCTTGCTCTCTGGCGGAGAGCCCGACGACAGACCAGGACCATTGACTCCGGTCGGCGACCAGAGCTTCGGTCTTGGCTGTCCGATCTG
>CAYSEY010000040.1:0-2372 GCA_964430405.1 uncultured Candidatus Saccharibacteria bacterium | reverse complement strand
TGCGGGTGTGGAATAGCTGCGAGCAGCGTACTCCACATGACCAGTCACAAGGGCTGGGTCGACGCAGCGATGGTTGCGCAGATCAATCTGCACATCCTTCGCATCGACGACACCGTCCTCGTTGAGGTCGTTGTTGAGATCCTTCTGCCATGTTGGCCAGTCGAATCCCTCCGCAAACCTGTTGTCGTTGGAAGCCAGGTCGTGCCGGAAGTAATGCACCTCACTGGCGCATTCCCCCGCCGGTGGTGCCGGTGGTTGTGTGGTGGGTGTTGGCTCGCTTCCCCCACTACTGCTCATGAAGAGCAGCAGGAAGAAGAATGCGGTACACACCGCACCCGAGACTCCTGCAAGGAGCCTTCGATGTGAATTTGTCATGGTGCTAGCTCCTTTCAAAGAGCTCGTTGGGACTTTGGAACAACTACTTGCCACCAGGTGTCCTATAGACCTGATAACAATGCAACTGTTTCAAATGTAGTGGTGGCGCGGGGGAGAAATCTCCCCCGCACACACCTTAACCCTAGGGGCCCTGTTGACCGGCGTTGACCGGCTGGGGCATGACCTGGGTCGGCGGGTTGTTCCCCGCCTGATTGCCACCCTGAGGCGGCGGGTTGCCCTGGGCGGGCTGCTGGGCCTGCTGAGGCTGGTTGGCCCCACGAGGGCGGCGGTTCGTCCAGATCTCGATGACCATGTTGACGATCGTGACCACCAGGATGAAGATCAGCCCACAGACCAGAATGGCCAGGGTCAGATCATCGAACTGAGGGTGATCTCGGACAAGGGCAGCCTTGCCGTTGATCGCGATCTCGAGGTTGTCTCCGAAGAGAGCCTTGAGTACCGCCCAGACCGCTGTCCAGGCCGCTGCCGCCACCAGGCCGAGCACGAGACTCTTGAGTGGGTTGGTTTCCCCATTCAAGCGACTCTCGATGCGATCGACACGCTCCACAGTGGCATCGTGCTGATCGCTGAGGCCCTGGATCCGAGCGGTGAGCCTCTGGTAGAGGTCCATCACTCGATCGATCCGGCGGGTGTTGTCGTCGTTGACGGCCATCTGCATGTGCAGTGCGCCTTCATGCCGGGCGGCGTCCCCCTCGAGCTGGTCGAGGAGGGCATCCACTTCCTGTGGTGTTCGGGCCATTGCTGGCCCTCCTTTCTGTGGTGGGTTCGGCAGGCCGGCGGCCTGCTCGAGTCGCCGAAGGCGTCGTTCGACGACACTCCAGCGAGCCCTGCTAACAGACTCTTCGTCCACTTGCAGGCCTCCTTCCTTTTTGTTTATCGGTTGGAGAGGTTCAGAGCAAACATCATATGATACTCGCTCAGTTACATCTCAAACTTTAATAAAATTGGGCCGAGGCCCGGGGGATCACTCCCCCGGGTCCTCGTCGGAACCCGGCTCATCGCCGGAATCCGAATCCGATGGCTCTTCGCCTTCGGGTTGCGGTGTGGGCTCGAGAGCTGCGGCGATCTGACGATCGCTGTAGACACCGAGCCCGTAGTGCTCGAACACAGCCATGATGACGATGTCATCGGTCACGCCGTCCTCAGCACGCAGGCCAGCAACGAACTCGGAGAGCTCCTCCGGGACCTCCACCGGCTCAGATCCTTCGAGGCTCACGACACGACCATTGAGGTCGCCGAGCTTCTCGTCGTGCTCGCGCAAGCGCGCGCCGACGTACCGGTCCTTGCCTTGTTGCACTTCATCCTTCTGACTCAATTTGAGCCCCTTTCTTTGTGTCGGACAGAACGACTTCTAGCACCGAGCTGATCTCACGATCAGAGTAGGTGCCGATTTCGAACTGATAACAGATGTACTGAGTCAGCTCGGAGGCTTCAAGTATTCCGTACTCACCAACCAGCCAGAGCACAAACTCCAGCAACTCGGCCAGGTGAGATAAGTCAATCTCGACTTCGTCCGCTGGGATATCTCCCTTTGGATTAGCCTTCGGAAGACCATTGAGAGCATTTGGGATGCGAATTCCAGTCAGTGGGCGATCGAGTCTCGCTTGGACACTTGGAGGCTGGCGAGGATCAACGTCACTTCCTACAACCCTCAACTCCCTCTGAGCACCTTGGCTGAATTCCGGCCGAGGCGTTAGCTCGATGACATCCGCCAAATCGGCATCGCCCTCCTCTACAGGAGTTTCGGATGCCTTCAATTTGGCGTCGAAACGGCGCATTCGCCTATCCACTTCGTCAACTTCCCACTTAGTGGGGACGACGATGTGAGCAGTTTCACCGCTTTGGAGACGGCGTAGTTCGCGCTTAACACGTGGACGCAATGGACGCCACAACCTACACCACCTCCTTTAAAAGATAGATTCTTATGTGCAGGTTTCAAATAACAAAAAGTCATCTAAAATCTGCACGCAAGAATC
>CAYSEY010000039.1:5923-7496 GCA_964430405.1 uncultured Candidatus Saccharibacteria bacterium | reverse complement strand
CACTGAAGCCCCTCGAAATTGATAAATTGCTTGATCATCGTCACCAACTACCATGATATTATTAGATTTTGTTAACATCTTCTGTAATATATTCATTTGCAACTGATTGGTATCCTGAAATTCATCTACCAGAATGTATTCATAGCGTGCGCAAATTTCATTACGAATATTCACTCTAGTATTCAACAGATGTTGTAATTTTATCAACAAATCACCAAAATCTAAGCCACTTCTTTGCCTACATCGATCCTCATAAGACTTGTATATTTGTCCTAGTTCTTCTAGGGCTACTACTTCTTCTTGATCCAAATCAACCTGTTTCAATCGCTTTATGAACTCTTCTGCTCCAATACCCTCATCTTTCAGTCGTGAGATTGCCTGTCGAGCCGCACCAATAAACGCAAATGGATGATACTGGGGGCTAAAATATGAGAAATTTGATACCGCCAATACCTCTTGCATGATAATAATTTGCTGAACATCATTTAACACTTGAAATTCAGGGCTTAAACCGATATCTAGGGCAAACTCACGCAACAACCTCTCAGCCAAGGCATGGAAAGTCATTATCTGAGTATCGACATGTTGTTGCATTTCGGCTGCTGCCTTCTCCGTAAAGGTAAGCGCCAGAACCTCCTCCGGTTTAGCCTTAGAGCTAAGGATCAATCTGGCTATTCGCTGTGTAATTACGGCTGTCTTGCCTGTGCCTGCACCCGCCACTACTAAGGCCGGGCCATCATTGTGCTCGATCGCCTCTAGCTGTTGAAGGGTGTTAGTTACTGCTCCATTCTCCATTCGTCTATCATACCGCAAGTTCTCTACGATGCTATAATACATAATAGGTATTAATAGATACAATGAAGCAAATATACACCAGACACATACAACACAATTACCAGCCCAAACATCCCGGTCGAAACTCATCCGAGACCTTCGCATTAGGCTTCGAGCCACCCGAGGAACTCGGTAGTGAGTATGGGGATCTTTATATCTGTTTTGAATCACACCCCGACGACAAGCGACTAAACCCTGACAACATCATTCAGGGGTGCGGTAAGGCATTTTACGAGAGTGGTCTTGAAACGGAATTCGAAAAACGCTTTAAACTCTGTTTGAGAGCACTTAATGAACTAATCGTAGAAGCCAAGACTAGCTGCAACATAAGTCTTGTAGCAGCACAGCATGGTAATCTGATGTTCTCAAATGTAGGCAGCGGGTTAATGCGTCTGGTTAGGCATGGAAGCTCAACAAATCTTGCATCCGACAAACGGCACGAAAGATTTTCAGAAATTGGCCAGGGTAAACTTAGTGCTGGCGACAAGATAATACTAGCAAGCCAAGCTATAACTTCTAGTTTTACCCCCAAGGAGATATCGAAAACACTTACTGATTACCCACTAGAAGACATTGAGAGCTTGATTGTAGCTAAGCTCGAAGTCCCTAAAGACTTAGCAGTTAGCTTCGTTGTGGTTGGCTCAGAGAGTCTGAGCACAGAAACGCATGAGCAACAGACAACCGACAGTAAAACAAAACCAATTTTGAGCGACAAAGCTGCGTCATTTGGTAAATTAAG
>CAYSEY010000039.1:0-5913 GCA_964430405.1 uncultured Candidatus Saccharibacteria bacterium | reverse complement strand
CAGCAAAAGAGCAAAAAAGCATCCAGCAAAGTCCAAGAATCTGCCAAATCAGCATCTTCTAAAATTGGGCCCAGTGTTTCTAGTAGAACCAAGCATGGTTGGACGTCGATTTGGGCAAAATATATCAATCCTAACCCTAAACAAGCAATTATCGTTGTGGTAATTACTATATTAATTGTAGTGGCTGTAATCTGGGGAGGATCCGCATTAATTAATGGCGGTAATATAGCTACTCAGCAATTTGAACAAGCAATATCTCTCATTGAGTCGTCGCAAACTAACCTAAACAAAGGCAATAAAACCGCTGCCCAAGAAGGTATTAACAAAGCAAATTCTATTCTAAAATCAATAAATACTTCTGACCAGGAAAAAATTAATCAGCTTGCCGGCCAGAAAAAACTCAAACTTGATTTTGCTGCCGCACTCAAACAGTCCCAAATGATCGAAGACAGCATATCAAATACTACCAGGCTAAGCCTTGATAGCGGATTTGCTATTCCGCAGGCCAAGTTGTCGAGTTTAATATGGAGCAACGGAGTACTTTACGGCATCAGTCCTGCCGATGGATCGATCATAGAAATAAACCCCCTACTTGGAGCACCCCTTAATAAGGGTAGCAATGCCGACCTAATTGACTCCTCGGCTGCCCAGAGCCTGAACGGCGGAGGTCTTGTAGCCATAGGCAAAACTGGTGTTTGGCAATACACTGCACCAGGAGGGCTCGCACAGCTTAAAGCAAGTAACTTACCTCAAGGTGTAGATGTTGCAAGCTATCTGAACAATATTTACATTTTAAGCCCTAGTGAGAATCAGGTTATAAGGTATTCCAAGTCGGGAACAAATCTATCTAACCGAACCGGCCTACTCAAAAACCTTTCCTCGGGTAGCCTCTCAAGCGCTACCAGCCTCACTGTTAGTGGAAATGTGTTTATAGCCCAGAACAAAGAGATAAAGCTTTTCGAGCAAGGCAGTGAGCGTAGTTATAAGATCAGCAATATGCCTGAAGGATTTGGTGAGTTCAATAAACTATTCCACAACCCTGAACAAGGCTATTTCCTAATTAACAACAAAGCCGGTACCAGATTGGCACTACTCGCTACTGAATCCGATTCAGCCAAATTTGTTAAGCAATACGCCGTAACAAATGACTCTCCGATTCAAGCCTTTACAGTTGAGCCTGCAAGCTCTCAATTAATACTAAGTTCTGGTAACAAAATCATTACGAATAAGATAGAAAAATAGTTGCCAAAAATACTACATTTTTTCTAACAAGCCAACTCCAATGACGCTAAAAATAGCTTCATAGGCCAGCTTGAACTGTTTAATAAACAGTAGTTTTTGTGGAGCTTGTTCGTTACCGACGACTCTATCGGACTCGTAGAACTCGTGGAAAACCTTTGCAACCTCTATGGTGTGGTGCAAAAGCTGGTGTACCTTATGACTAACGGTAATTTCTGCCAGTATTGCCGGTACTTTAGATAGTTCGAGCACCAGCTTACGCTCTACATCGCTAAGTTCGTAATTGTCGAACGAATCAGCCGACTTAAGGTTGGCCTCGTCAGCCTTCTGTTCGATCGAGCATGCCCGCGCATAGGCATAAAGTGCATAGTAGACCGGGTTCTTAGCAGAATGCTCCTTGACCAGATCAATATCAAAATCCATATGTGTATTGGTATCGCGCATTGCAAAGTAAAATCTCGCTGCTTCAGTTGGGACCATATCCAAAAAATCATCAAGTAAGATATAATTTCCCTTTCGTTTGCTCATTTTAAATTCTTTGCCATCTTTAATTAAGCGGATAGTCTGAGTGGATATCTCGGTAAAACCATCATGTCCCAGTGCTTTAAGGGCGTTGATTAATCTAATAGCCTGGCCATGATGATCTGGCCCAACGATTGTGATTGTGTTATCAAAGCCACGATCCTCTAGCCTTTCAAGCTGATAAGCAATATCTTTTAAGAAGTAGGTATAACCACCATCATAAGAACGCACCAATACTTCGTCTTGTTTTAAGCCAACCTTCTCTCCATCTAACCACACAGCCCCGTCCTTCTCTTTACTTAAACCCGCTTCATCCAAACGTTGTAAAGTCTTATTAATATCTGGCTTAGATTCAGAATACATGGTGTCAAAATTCACCTCCAAACGTGCTAAGTCTGGCTTAATATGCTGTTCAATAATTAATTCAGCGGTTTTTGCGCCTACTTCTAGGGGTTCAGACGACTTAACCCTATCTGTAGAACCATATTCTGTTGTAATAACTTCAGCAATATTATCTATGTACTCACCCCGATACAGGTTATCAGCTATTTCAGACTCGAATTCTGTTCCCAAAGCCTGTTGAATAGCCCGGCCCAGCGATATAATTTGGTTACCACCATCGTTTAGATAATACTCCTTCTCGGTTCTATAACCTTGGCTTGCATATATACTGGCTAAAATATCACCATAATAGCCCTGCCAAGCATTAGTAAGTACCAGAGGCCCAGTTGGATTAGCCGATATAAACTCTACCTGTACTGATTGGTTTTTACCCATTTCCGATCTAGCGAAATCTGAGCTTATTGATGCTAAATACTCTACCCAAATAGTCTCTTTTAAACGCACATTAATAAATCCCGGCTCTAGAAAATCGGCTTGCTCGATAGAATTATCATCATTTAAGCGCTGGATGATAGTAGAAGCGACATCTTTGGGGTTTTGTTTAGCTGTTTTGGATAACCTAAATACTAAGTTAGTACTGAACTCGCCAAACTTCGGCTCGCAATAACTAACACTAGCTGCGATATCTTGCTCGGTCAGTCCGGCAAACTCCCCTTTAAGGGCACGAGATAAGCTCTGAATGAAGGTATTCTTTGGATCCATATGGTCGTATTATATCCTATCGGGGCTGGATTGAGCTATAATCTAAGCCATGAAGGTATTAGCTACCAACCGACGTGCTAGGCACGATTACGAGCTCAAAGATCGATTTGAGGCTGGTTTAGTATTAACTGGAGCTGAAGTTAAGAGTGTTAAACAAGGCCATATCGACCTCAAGGGCAGCTACATTAGCTTCCGCAGCGGCGAAGCTTATCTATTAAAAGCCCACATCAGCCCCTATAAGCAGGCAGTTAATAATGAGAGTTATAATCCTGAAGCCGAGCGCAAGCTGCTTTTACACCGAACTGAGATCGATAAAATAATCGAAGAGGCCAAATCTCAACATCTTACAGTAGTACCCACAGCGGTTGGCTTGGTTCGGGGACGAATTAAGCTCGAAATTGCCCTTGGACGAGGTAAAAAACTTTACGATAAGCGTGAAACCAAAAAGCGCCAGGCGATGTTACGCGACGCGAGATTAGAAAACAATAAATAATAATATATTAGTTACTTAATAAGATATTAATTAATATACTTGTTCAATAGGCCTAAATACTCTCACTCAATCTGTTGAGAGTATATATTTTGTTACTTTTTATCGGCGACTTATACTCAAATATAATGCTATAGCACAGCTAATAAGTAAGCAATATTTACGTCATCTCTTATCTGATATCTTGATCTAGTGTAAAAATAAGCTTATGCTTTAAATATGAGTGAATCAATCCAATCCATAGCCAAGGCAATGATGGTCGACCCAAAAGGTTTACTAGCTGCTGACGAGAGCGATAAAACATGCTGCAAGCGCTTTGATAGCTTAAAAATTAAGTGTGATGCCGAGACTAGACGTCAGTGGCGCCAATTATTACTAGTGTCGCCCAATATTGAGCGCTACATTTCAGGAGTCATACTATATGACGAAACTATCCGCCAAAATACTGACGAAGGCATTAGCTTCGCCCACGCTTTGAGTAAAAGCGGCATTATTCCAGGTATAAAGGTCGATAAAGGGCTTGTGCCGATGGATAATTTTGAGCCCGAAACGATCACTGAAGGACTCGACGGGCTCGGCGAACGGCTCAAAGAATACTATGAAATGGGAGCGCGCTTCACAAAATGGCGCAGTGCATTTGGTATTGAAGTTGAGCTACCTACTATCGCGGCTATCCATGCCAATTTAAACATAATGGCTCGTTACGCTTGTATTGTTCAATCTGCCGGGATGGTCCCGATTGTTGAACCGGAAGTTTTATATGCAGGTGAGCACAGTATTGAAGACTCTGCTAAGACTACCGAGCTAATTTTGAACATACTCTTTGAGCTCCTTAATGCTTACAGAGTTGATCTAACAGGTTTGATTTTAAAAACTAGCATGGTACTTGCTGGGAGCGAAAACACTATAAGCAAACCAAGCGAGGTGGCTCGCCACACCTTAAAAGTGCTAAACAATGCCGTTCCAAAGGAAGTGGCTGGCATCGTGTTCTTATCTGGTGGCCAAAGCCCTGAACAAGCTACCAGCAACTTAAATGCTATTGGCTTAAGCGGAACACAGCCCTGGCCAATTACTTACAGCTACTCGCGAGCCGTACAAGACCCTGTTTTACAATTGTGGCGCGGCAAAGACAGTAACAACAAAAAGGCGCAGGCCAAATTTGCCTCATTATTAGCCCAAAACAGCGCAGCTCGCAACGGCGAGTTCGCTGAATAAATAGTTGGCCTAAAAAACTTAAAAAAACTTTCAAAAAAGTTGTTGACAGCCCATAAGCTAAAGCGTTATTATAGTAGCAGTGCTGCACACATAAATTACTCAAAAACAAAAACAAAGCCTACTCAACAGGTTAGCAAGTGCCCCGGGCCAACGCTAGCCTGTTTGTTTATATACGAATAAATTAATAGTGTTTGGTTAAATACTTTTTATCCAAACATTTTTTATTCGTTTTATTTTGTAATTGAAAGGGACCCACGAAAATTCGTAGGTCCCTTTTTGAACGAAGCCTCAGGCGACACGCAGAAGGTCGAAACCTTCCTTGTAACGCGCGGCGGTCCGTTCGATGATCTCCGACGGAAGCGGAGGCGGCGGGTACGACTTGTCCCACTTCTTCTCATCGCACAGCTCCTGCAGGTAGTTGCGGATGATCTGCTTGTCGAAGCTGGGAGGAGTTGCCCCCGGAAACACCTCATCGGCCGGCCAGAAGCGCGACGAATCAGGTGTGAGCACCTCATCGCACAGCACCAGCTCACCATCCACCAAGCCCCATTCGAACTTGGTATCAGCGATCACGATGCCACGCTGCTTGGCGTAGGCCGCAGCGCGGCTGAACAGCTCCAGGCTACGTGCCCGAACCTTCTCCATCAACTCCTGCCCCCTACGGGGAACTGTGCCTCGATGACGTCGACAGCCGCTTCGAAGCTGATGTTCTCGTCGTGACCCTCATCTGCCTTGGTTGACGGGGTGAAGATCGGCTGAGCGAATTGCTCCGACTCCTGCAGGCCGGATGGCAAGAGAATGCCACAGATCGAGCCGGAGCGCTGGTAGTCCTTCCACCCAGAGCCTGTGATGTTGCCACGCACGATGGCCTCAACCTTAAGCATCTCGGCCTTGTGGACCAACATGCTTCGTCCTGCCAAATCTGGCAGGCCGTGCATCAAGTCAGCCGGGAAATCGGCCAAATGGGTGCTGATGAGGTGGCTCGGAACATCAGAGAACATCTTCAGCCAGAACTCGGTCATGGCGGTCAGGATCTTGCCTCGGTCCGGAATCGGCTCGTTCAACACAACGTCGAACGCGCTAACCCTGTCGGAGGTCACCAGTAAAAGCCGGCCCTGCCCCGCGTCGTAGATATCCCGGACCTTGCCGGAATAGATAGGTGTTGGCTGCATGATGCCTCCTCAGGCTGCCTTGATGAGCTCTGTGAGCTCTTCGGATTGGAAACCGGCAGCCGCGAAGGCCTCCAGCTTGGTGGTGAGATCTTCGTCGTTGACAGCCAACTGACGAATCACCTGCAGAGCGGCATTGACCGCCCCGTCGATTGCGACAGTGCCCACAGGTAC
>CAYSEY010000038.1:4979-7568 GCA_964430405.1 uncultured Candidatus Saccharibacteria bacterium | reverse complement strand
GATGTAGACCGGCCGCCCTCTGGATGGACTCAGCAAGCATGGGCTAGTCAAACATTGCTATCAAAAGCACATGCCGATATTGTGGTATTAATTAGTGCAGACACAATTATATTACCAAACACACTTTCAGTAATCGCTAGTCAGTTTGAGTCCGGTCAACTGGACTTAATATCGCTTTTACCCGCCGATCAAAATAAGTCATTTTGGCAACAACTAATAATGAGCCAGGAACAATATATGCTACTAGGTTTGTACCCAGCCGCGACCATAACGGGTCGCTACCCTAAATTAGCAACAGCGTATAGTAGCCTACTTGCATTCAATAGAAAAACACTCAATAAAGCAGGGGGATTTGAACTTGTCCGCAATAGCCCATTGGAAGACCTAGATATCGCGAACAAGGCCAATCAGACTGGACTAAAAACAGGCTTCTATACAGCCAGCGATTTAGCAGTCAGCCAAAACCGTTCTAGCCTAAAAGAACTTCGCCAGTATAACCAACAAAGGCTATACCCAAGTCTACACTTCAATATGCCACTTAGTATTAGCTTAATATCGGGCGGGCTAGTTGTTTTGAGTTTTCCAATTATTTTACTAAGTACCTTATTAATACTCGGTCAATACGAAGGTACTTTAATTTTGGCTGCTGGTTGTGGCCTGATGTTACTTAATAGGATTATTATTAACATAAAATCAAAACAGAGCATTATAGGAAGTTTGCTATACCCAATTGGGTCGCTAATATTCTTGCTTGAAATTATCACATCGATGCTTAGCTATGAACTACTCAAGCCTCGTTGGGTTAACCGTCGAGAAATATAATACTTGCACTTAAGTTGAGATAACCTTCTTGGGGTCAAACTTGGCAGGCACATCTAGGCTAAAGGTACTGCCATGATTTAGTTTTGACTCGACTGAGATTGATGCGCCAATCTTTTCTGCTTGCTTTGTAGTAATATATAGCCCCATTCCGGTCCCCTTTATTTCTTGTACCTTCTTATCGGCAGAACGAAAGAACTTCTTGAATAGTCTACGTAAATCCGTGGGGGCAATACCAATCCCATCGTCGATCACGCTAAACTTAGCACCGCTGACAAATTTTTTCGAACCCTCAACTTTTATTACGATCGTATGTCCATGGCCCGAGGAATATTTAATAGCATTGGTAATGAAATTTAACAGTATCTCCCTCACTCGCTGATAAGAAGATGATATGGTAATAGTTTTATCATCAATTTCTAGGTGAATTTTTAGACCAGCCTTGTTTGCCTGGTTTGACAGATCGTCCGCCAATTCTTTGGCGATCTTTTGTGCTGAGAAACTGACTATCTCGGTGTCCAATACTGCCCTCTCGGAATGTGACAAGTCTGATATATCCTGTAATAAACCAGATAAATAGGTTAGGTTTTGGCTGGCCGATCGTAGTAGCTTCTCTGCCTTGGGTGGTATCTTGGCAAAGCCAGGCAACAGTACGGTCGATAAATCAGCCTCCACCACCGCCACAGGTGTGCGTAACTCATGAGATACTACCGAAAGAAACTCATCTTTTTGTCCCTCCAGGCTACGCTGTTTTGTAATATCACGAGCCAAGATAATTGCTCCAGTAAGCTCTCCATCTTGCTTAATAGGTGTGATCGTTAGATATAATGCAATTTCACCGGAGTTCGTTTTAATAGCTAAATCATCACGCATCACCATCTTGCCGTGATCAAAAACCTGTCGAATTGAAGATTCGGGTTCGTTGCGTGCATTAACTAAGTTTAGAACTTGATCAATGGATTCGTTATAAATGTCTTTATGGCTATCGATAAGCTCTAAAGCGGCAGCGTTATAAACTAGGACCTTACCGTGCTTATCAACTGCAAAGACAGCTTCACCCAAGCTATTCACCAAAGCCAACAAGCGCGTCCTATCTTCTTCTACTGCTGACTCGTGTTCTATGTGGCCCCTGCTATATCTCATCGCGAACCACATCGTATAAATCGATAAAACCAACAGAATAAGCATAGTGGGAATTAATATGTATGCAAAACCTTCCCACTGAACGACAACCAATCCCACACTCATAATAAGAGCTATAACCAACAATCCGACGATAAACCCAACCATTCGATGGATCAATATTCTGGGATTCATTTTTTCTTCTTGTCTTTTAATTTTTTGTCTCTTTTCTTAAATATAAATCTAGCTATAATTATACCGCTTATACTGATTATTCCAATTACAATGTAATTCCAGAAAGTTTGCTGGATTATCGCAATCAGCAATCGTAGCGCTAAGTTCACTCCAAGCTCCTGCTGAGAGGCTGAGGAACTAACCTTGATAAATCCCTCCAGCGGATAACTTATTCCGACCATAATCATACCAATAATTGAAGCTGCACTAGCCGACAAAAGAATACTAGTTATTTTTTTGCTACCCTTTCGAATATTTATAAAAAACAGCAATAGTGATGAGACTGCTACTAATAACACGAGCACCGGTATTGAATCGTTCGCTGTTTTATACAGAGTCTTGACTCTATTTAGCATAGCCAAATCAGCGGCTTCAATATTATCACCCTTCGTAAGTTCTAACTGATCCGGGATC
>CAYSEY010000038.1:0-4969 GCA_964430405.1 uncultured Candidatus Saccharibacteria bacterium | reverse complement strand
TATCAACAGAGCTTGTAACCTTCGTTTTTATAGTTTGCATATCCAGTTCTAGCCTTAACTCCCCCTGATCATTTGCTAACCAGTCGATCATGGCAATCTGAAGAGGCTGAAGAGTAGTACGTGCTAGTTCCGACGATATTCCCTTCTCAATACTCTGCTTAGCTAAATTTATTTCATCATCCTCGCCAATTAACTGTGCACTAATTTGGTTAGCTATGAGTTTTGAAGCAACGGTATAAAAATCTGCACCATCCAAGGCCTGAGTTAATTGCTGATTAGATTTAAATACACTTACAAAAGTAAAGCAAAAAACCAGCAAAGCTAGCGACAAGCAAAGTATCACGCCTAGTAATTTACTAAATAATGTCATTTTCTCTGTATCTAAGTATAAGCCTAATGCTTACTTATACCAAGCTGTTGCATCAGCCCGTCTAGGTTGGCTAATAGGTCCTCATAACCCCCGTCATTAACTATTGAATAGTCTGCCATCCTGATAACTTCGCCAATATCCCAGCTACCTCCCTGGTTTTCTACCTCCTCAAGTCGCTTGAATTCTGCAAAGGATATGTTGTCGCCAGTTCGATTTCGCTCAATTGACCTCTTGTAACGCCGTTTTGCAGATGACACTATGGAAATTAATGCACCTCCGGCCTTACTTACCAAACCCACTTCTTCAGGATGCCTTAGGCCACTTACAACTATCTTGCTATTTTGATCCATCTCACGCAATATCAAATCTACTAATACACCATTACCATATTCTGCCCGTAGTTTAGTCACTACTCGCTGTAGGTTAGCCCTCTCGAGATTACCCATATTATTGTTCGTAATATACTCCCGAAGTACATCACCGCTAGATATATGACTAAACCCATACCGATTTGCAATATAGTCGGCTGCCGTATCCTTACCGCTTCCGGGCTGACCAACAATAGCTAACAGATTCATACAAGTATTGTAATGGCTATGTAGATAATTTACTATCTATCTATTTTTATAACTAGTAACAATTCCTGCCTGGCTTGTTGTTCGGATTTATTGTATTGATCGATAGCACGAGCAATAGCATTGTTTCTTTCCTGCACCAGACGCTGATACTCTGCCTTGCTTTGAGTTAGACCCCGCTTTCGATTAGCAAAGTTCATCTTGGCATTCTTTAGACCACCACTAAGTAGAGGCTTTACAGTCTGGTTACTCTGATCCTCAGCGCAAAGCGACCTAGCATTGTCAAAGGACTTCTTAACCTCACCCATCAACTCCTCTTCCGCTTGTGAAACCGTCTGACTATGTTTGTCTAAAAGTGCCACTAGCTTTGAATTAAAATCATTCTGAGCTGAATCGGTAGTTGATCGTCTAGTGTTAATAGCTTGGGTTAATGTATCGCGATAGGACTCAACTGCCTGCTTGTAAACAGGGTCATTAAGCTTTTCAATAATCAAACTTAGGTGCTTAGCACGCAACTTGTCAGCTTCAGACCTAGCCAAAACTAATTTTTTCACTGGAGCTGTTGGAGGATTCAATTTTACCTGAACTTGACGTTTTGTTTGCATACCAGCAAGAGTGCTCTCTTCAATGCTCACGATTCTATTACAAAAATCTTGCTGTTCGGATGAACTACCTTGCTGGGCAAAAACCGGCTGAGTAGAGGTAAGTAAAAACACGCCAGCCGCCAACGCAATTAGATACTTAAAAGTTTTCATTAATCGCCTCATCTATAGTCGAAGTGTTCGCCAAGTTAATTTCAGCTGTATTGGTTATATCATCTTGAGTTGACTTGGAGTCGTTTTCAGCATCTGCTAAATTGAGATTTTGCAGATTTTCAATAGTGCCATTTGGTTTTACGTTATCACTACTTAGCTCACTACTATTTTGGGTTGTGCCAAGCCAGCTAAACCCCCCAATCACAATAACTATCAACAAGCCCGCCATTGCAGTTGCGCCAAGCTTGAGCGTATTCCATTGGAATCGTCTGTGTGATGTTGGTTCGGAATCGATGGCTGAAAGAGCTTCATTCAATGCTCGATGTCCAAAAGCAGGTTTTAACTTGGCTGATTCTAACTTATTATGCAAATCCAGACAATTTTGCAACTCAAGCTTCTGCCTTGCACTAATGTCCTGAGTATGTGCCGGACTAATCTTCTTTAGGTTGTTATCGATGTGATATTGGAGACTTTTATCAAACTCTTTCATAATTCCTCTTTTCTTAACTCTACTTGTAGCTTTTGAATTCCGCGAGAATATAGTTTTCTGGTAGCAACTTCAGTCTTACCGATTATTTTGGCAATCTCAGGATTAGTCAAACCCTTAATTAACCTCAAACTAATCACCTCTTGGTAGTTATCTGGCAAACGGCTAATTGCTCGAATAATTTGCTGAGTAGTTTCGCTACTCGTAGCTAATTCGTCTGGCCTAGACCCAGAATCTACAATAAACGGCAATATTTCCTCTGAGTTTTCTATAGGGCGGTTTTTGTTTTTACGCCAATAATCAGCAACTACACTTCGTGCTACCGTAAATATATATGCCATTGGTGAGTAGCCCTGATCCTTCCAGCCTGGCAGGTTGCGATAAAATCGAATAAATACCTGCTGAGCTAAATCCTCGGCGTCGTCGAGTGAAGGAAGCCTAATTACCATGAAACGCAATATTGGCTCGTAGCACTCGTTATAGAGCATTTCAAAAGCTTGCGCATCCCCAGCTTGAGCTTTTTGGACTAACTCCAATAAATATTCCGACTGGTTATGTTCAGCCATAATAACGCTAAATATCCTCGATTCGTGACATCGCCCGATTATACACTAATTGCCCCAAATTGCCTCAATTATCGAGATTCGCATACTACGCCATGCCGGTAGTAGCGCTGAAACTAAACCTACTCCAATTAGTATCAATACATTTGTTAACATAAAGCCAGGATCAACAACTAAGAATACCTCGCCATAAGGGAAGGTAAATGGGTAGATTCTTTCTATCGGAACAACAACACCGACAAATAGTATTACACCTATAAATGATCCAATTATGGTATAGAAGAAGGCTCTGATTAGATATGAGATTATTATTGTTGAAGAATTAATACCAATAGCTCTCTCGATCCCGATTTGGCGCCGTTTATTGACCAAATCTACATAAGTAACAATAAATATAGTAACGGCCGCAACCAGAAGCGCTACTGATCTTAATATCCTATTAACAATATCTAGAGTGTCAGTAAAGCCGCGGACAAATCCAGCTCGCTCTTCCCAAGTTCTAAACTGTAAGTCACTGTTTAGTTTTGAAATCTCGCCAATTACTGCCTGTTCATCGACTCCTGGCTCTAGTTTTATATTTATATTCTCTATATTGGACCCAGGCTGCACTTGATCAAACGTGACGTTATTGATAAATGACTTTAAATCGGACTCAAAGAATTTGTTCAAAAATATGCCCTTTACGGTGTACTCTTTCTTAACTCCCCCAGGATAACTAACCATCACCTTATCTCCAGTGTGAACGTTCTTAAGACTGTCTGAATATAATTCCAATCTTGTTCGGTCGGCACCAGCAATTTGTGCACCCAAGACAATCTTATCAACATCAGTACTGTTCAAAAATTCACCCTCAATCATGTTCTCTGGAGTTACAAACACGTCGCCATAACTCTCGGTATCAATTCCACTAATCTCTGCAACACTACGTTCGTTCCCACGGCTTATTTGCGCTGGCAAAGATCTACTACCGGTAACCCCCTCCACCCCACTTATTTTGCGAATATCGTCCATGAGGTTACTTGCATCAGCAATTCCATTTGATGTTTTAGATAAAACAATAATATGACCGGTTTGAGTCGAAACAAGCTTATCATTGACTGTTTTTACAAATCCATTAAGAAGCGATGAGGTAAAGTTTAGATTTACATAAACCAGTACAATCATTAGTATTGCCATTAAATTCAGACCCCAGCTAGATCGAGTGATGAGTTTTTTAGCCAGGAAGTTTGCAACACCGATGCTACGCATCTTCATCCGCCTTCTCGTGTACCAACCTTCCATCACTCAAATACACCGTACGGGACGCATACTTAATGTCGTCTTCATCGTGACTCACAAACACAACGGTTGTTTTGAAGTTTTTGTTTAACCAATAGAGAGTTTCCATTACATTTTTACCAGATGCCGAATCTAGGTTGGCAGTTGGTTCATCGGCAAATATAATCTGTGGCTTATTCGCCATTGCTCTTGCAATAGCTACCCGCTGTTGTTGTCCGCCAGAAAGCTGTTTTGGCAAATGGCTCATTCTATCTAATAAACCAACAGCATCGAGCAATGTTATAGCTCGTTCTTTATACTCTTTTGGCCACTTTCCAAGCATCTTGGCGGGTAGAAAAACATTCTCTAGCGCAGTTAGCTCTGATAGCAATGCATATTCTTGAAAAACATAGCCCATTTCGGCAAGACGAATACCGGAGCGTTGTTTTTCACTTAGCTGGCTTACGTCTTTATCGAGCAAGAAGATCTTGCCTTTTGTAGGGTTATCAATTAGACCAAGCATCCTTAGAAGAGTACTCTTACCTGAACCGCTACGGCCCATAATACACAACATCTCGCCCTCATCGATGTTTAAACTGACATCACGAAGTGCCGGGACCTCTACCTCTCCCAGCTTATACACTTTGGTAATATTCTCAATTCGTAACATTACAACATAACCATTATAGCTTATGCATATGTCTCTTGCCAGGAGTTAAACCTGTTATTAGAACCATTTTTTTGCTAAAATAACTTATCTGAAAGCTTAACATTTCAGTATTTAGAGGGGTGCAGCTAAAGTTGGCTGTCGAGCACTAGCGAGCAAATTAATAGATGTCGGCGTCCGACGCTCAAACGTACTTACTTAATTTTCATTTTCCTGCCTTACTTCATACTTACTGTAAAGGGGTGTAGCTCAGTTGGCTAGAGCGTCGGTCTCCAAAACCGAAGGCCGCGGGTTC
>CAYSEY010000037.1:2900-7738 GCA_964430405.1 uncultured Candidatus Saccharibacteria bacterium | reverse complement strand
ATGGGTATGCTAGCTATGGCCAGGCACTACTTTCTAACTCTGTAGGGAATGCTATTTGGAGCGCACCCAACTCAAATCAACCTGGTAATTATGCTGGCGTTAAAGGTACTACAGTAAACGCTTGTTTTAGAATGCAAGGTAGCAATGGTTCAGCCGATGTGATATTGGTGATGAAGAATAGTGGCAACACAATTGCGCAAACCGCAAAGACCGTTGGTTCAGCTGAATACACTGAATATTGTGTGGATCAAGTTATGAACAATGATTTTCAAAACGCTAGATTTGAGGTGTACTTAGTAAGTGGCGAAGTTAAGGTTGATGCCATGAGGGTTACCAAGTCTATCGCCACTACAGTTACACCTCCACCGCCAACAAATCCGCAGCCAGCTCCAGTAACCAAAAGTATTAATACAACGGCAAGGCAACAACCAAACGGTGTGATAGTCTCTCAGGATGGTGTTAATGGCGCTCCCTGTATAACGAGTAGCGGGTTTAAGGGGGATAATATAAAGCGTTGTGAAGTTACTAACGCTCAGCCATTACAGGTAAACGATAGTAGTAATTACTTTGGAACTGCTGGCGGTAGCGGTAGTTACAAAATATGCCTTTCGGCACTCGGTGGTGGCGGCAAGCCTGTGCCGATTCACCTTTCTTCCGGACAGAACGCAACATCGAGTAAAACTGTAAATGCCGTTTTCGGCACAGAGGGGATTGCGGGGTTGATGGCGTGCACAACAGTTGATTTAAAAGATTACCCTGTTAAGCTTTTCAAGATTCAACCAAGCGCCGGAGCAAACTTTGGCATGACTAACTTTAGTGTAACCAAGCTCTAAGGAAGTTGTTAGATAAAAAAGATAAATTAACAATAAAGGAAAAATGATGTCCACAAAAAGTAATACAATCAAAAAAAGAGTATCTAAAAATGCAAAAGGTATAAAGACCCATTTTAAAGTTTGGGTAGGCGTATTGATTGTCCTAATAGTAGCAGTAGTTGGTGTTGTAGTTATTAGGTTTAGTGAGGCTTCTAACGCTGAGTATTTCGGTGATTATGCCCAAGTGGTTAAAGTTGGAAATGGCTACGGTTGGGAGGTATATGAAAAAGATGTCGGTTTTGGTAGGTATTTATTTTGGAAGCGGCCAGGGGGAGGTGTGGAATATTGTTTTGGTGCTTTAGGCAAAAATACAACTGAAAAGAAGTGGGGTAATACAAGACAGGCAAATATGTATAAGAGATTAAATTGTGATGACATTCCTCATTCGACCTATATTAATTGGCAGAGGATACGTACTTTTTAAATCAGCGCGTGGTTATTCGGTCGTTTAACTTTGATTCATATAAGTAACCATTAATGAATGCTTCGGCACTCATCTTTGGTTTATTAGCTGGTTGTATCTCTAGAATTTCTAAGCTGCCAACTTTGCAACCAAAGTATAGCAGATACTTTAGCATTATGAATAATGTAAGTATTATTTTCCCATTCAAAGTAACTCTTTGGCCATCCTACATATGCTCTGATCTCACGTTCTAGCTGTTTAGGATCTTTGTTTGGATCTAGATGTCCGTCTTCTTTTGTTAGTTTCGATGTATGAGATGATTGTGACTCGTCTTGCTCGACTGGCTCAAGCTCGTTAGATAAGTATATTTTTATAGTCTCGGGCAATAATGCGCAGTTTAGTGCTGATAGCTTTTCTCGTAGCTCTATTGCATTAGAGTTTCCAACTACATGTTCAGCCCAGGTTAGTATGGGTCCGTCGTCTAGTCCTGGTGTTATTCTAATAATTGTGACTCCACTAATTTCATCGCCGTTTAAAATTGCCGAGCGTATCGGGTCGGCACCACGGTACTTTGGTAATAAACTAAAATGGCTATTTAATATCCCGCTCGAAAACATATCGATTACTTCTTTTGGAATTATCATTCCATAATCAAGCACTACGCCTAGAGTACTGCGGATAATCTGCTTAGCCAAAGAAATTACTAGCTCAGACTTATCTGCCGGTGTAGCCACTTTGATATCATTTTTCTCGGCATATTCCTGGACTTGATTTTTAAATTCTTTACCAGCTGAGTTTTTGGCCGGGGGTTTAGTTACGATCAGCTCTATTTCAAAACTTTCCTCTAGGCATTGCAGGGCTTCCAGGCTAGTTTGGCCCGTACCGAAAAATATTAGGCTAGTCCTATTGTTTGGCTTTTTTGAGCTCATCACTTTTGCTTTGCCTTACTGGCATTAGGGAGCCTTTTTCATCGATATTAAATAGCTGTGAGGAGTCATCGATATGATCTAAAAATATCATTCCATTCATATGGTCTATTTCATGCAACAACACGCGCGCCGGAAAGCCTTCAAGACTGAGCCTTATGGGGTTACCATTTGCGTCTTGAGCTTTTATTTTAACCTTTAATGGGCGCTTAACCCTCCCGTAAATACCAGGTACGCTCAGGCAGCCTTCGATGTCACTAACTGTTTCGGGGCTTGCTTTTACTACCTCTGGGTTAATCAAGGTTGTGAATTCTTTATTCTTGGCGTCATCAAAATCGTTACGGACCACAGTTAACTTTAACGGTTCTCCAATTTGAATTGCTGCGAGAGCTGCACCAAACTCGCTGTCGTGGTCCCAGTCTAGGGTGGTTTGGATCATGTCGTTTGCAAGCTCACGAATAGAATCGTCAACATAGCCGATACGTTTCGACTTGTTTCGTAGAATATTATTGGGTATGGTGACGATTTTTCTGATCATAGTATTCCAAATGGATCGAGGTTAATTATCCAAAACGGATCTAAGCTTTTAGCAATTTCTACCAATCTACCACGGTTCTTGCATTTAATTACAATCTGCCACATGTGCTTGTGAGCTCTAATAGCGGGGTAGGAACTTACGGGTCCTAATGTGCTAATGTCAGATAGCTTGGAAAGACCTTTGGCTAATTGCTCGCATTTGCTTTTGCCTAACTTTGGATTAACAAATCCACACTCTAATTTTAACAGATATGAGAAGGGTGGATAAGAGTATTTTTTACGTAGGTTTAGTTCGGATTGGTAAAATCCCTCATAGTCGTTATTGATGATATGAGTAAAAAAGTCGTTCTCTGTATTACTTGACTGGATTACAACTTCGCCTTGTATTTCTCTTCTGCCCGCTCGGCCAGCAGTCTGGGTTAGTAACTGAAAGGCGCGCTCTCTACTATTGTAGTCCATGATCATCAAATCATAGTCAGCATTAATTATGCCCACTAACTGAAGGCTGGCTATGTCGATACCGCGTCCAATCATTTGGGTACCAACTAAAATATCTAGTTCGTTTGCGTTCATTTTACTCAATATTTCCTGAATGTGATTTGCGTTTGAGCTATCCCGATCAATTCTAGCGATTTTGGCTTCAGGCATAAGCTCGTGTATCTGTTCAACTACCGCCTTGGTTCCCACACCTACACCACGTAAGTTAGTCCCGTTACATTGAGGGCAATTGGCTGGAGGGCTAATTTGGTAGCTACATATATGGCACTGTAATCTCATCGTATCTGCATGAAAGTGCAAGTTTGTACCACAGCTTGGACACTCAAAACTATGTCCACAATCTTGGCACATATATACTGGCGCGGTTCCGCGCCTATTAACATATAATAGACTCAATTTTTTGTTGTGGATGTTTTCTTTCAACATGGTTAGTAGGTGTTCGCTAAAAACATCGCGTGATTTTGATTGATCTACCATCACGATGTTTGGGTGGGCAGAGCTAATTGCTCTTTCTGGCAAAGCAACTCTCAAGAGTTTTCCGGCATCTGCGAGATAGCGTGTGGTGATAGAAGGCGTTGCACTGCCAAGGACCAACTTTGAATTAGTAAGCTTTGCAAGCATGCCAGCAACATGCTCGGACAAGTAACGAGGTGATGAGTCTTGCTTGTAACTTGGTTCATGACACTCGTCGATGATCACTAAGCCAAGGTTGTGTAAAGGGCTAAAAAGTGCTGAACGTGGCCCCAAGACCAACACCGAATCTTGTGAATTGCAACTGTCCCAAACTGCTCTGCGTTGGGCTGGCGTAAGGCCTGAATGTGTAATCAAAAGTTTATTCCCAAAATGTTTCCTGGCTCTCTCGATCATTTGATTGGTCAAGAATATCTCAGGCATCAGCAAGATTGCTGATTTATTTTTATCCAGCACTTGCTTAATAAGGTGGAAGTATATCTCGGTTTTGCCGGATCCCATTGCCCCCTCGAGTAGTACTGGCTTAGCGGATTTAGTTATGTTATCTAGCGCACCTTGCTGTTTCTGACTTAGCTTTACAAGGGGCTGAGTTTTGGTGTTCTTTTCTGTGAACTTTTTTCGGGGGGTAGAATTAGGATTTTTTGGCAATACACTTTGCCAGACGCTAGATGCTGGAGCAACGTAATACTCTATCATCCAGTCGGATAAGTCTAGTAGATGTTTGGGCAGAGGTTTGTGGGGTAGCACGGATATTATTGGGAGTACGTTAATGCCTCGTTGCGGCCTTTTGGTATTAAGTTCACGCACTATTCCGAGTGACGCTTTTTTGCCAAACTTAATTTCTACAAAAGAGCCAACCTCAACCTGATTGTCGGTGGGTATGGCATAACTAAAACGTCTATTCTCGGCACCCGTGAACCCAACGACACTAACATCTACATACATAGTGTTATTGTACAACAGATAAAAAATATTGCCTTACCCTGGGTAGTATGGTTTATAATACTTAGAATGAAGTTAGCAACAAGACTGTACTTAGTTTTAGCTTTAGTGGTGGTACTAGTAATGATAGCTATCCCCCGCGAAGATAAAATATTGTCTACGCTTGGTATTAAAGACACCTCGCTAAAG
>CAYSEY010000037.1:0-2890 GCA_964430405.1 uncultured Candidatus Saccharibacteria bacterium | reverse complement strand
TACCAAGCTGATTTATCTAAAATTGCCCAGCAAGACAAAGCCAAGGCTATGGAGGGCGTTATCAATGTTATTAATAAGCGAGTTAATCCAAGCGGTACGTCAGAGGTTGTGGTACAAACTTCTGGTTCTGACAGAGTGGCAATACAGCTGCCGGGCGTTAAAGATATTAATCAGGCCATCGCAATTATTGGCAAGACGGCTCAGCTAACATTTCTTTCGGTCGGAGCAGATAATGTGCCAGAAGCCACCGATATTAGCGGTAATGATTTGGAGAGTGCCTCGGCAGATATTGATACCCAAAGTGGTCAGCCAATCATTTCGTTTCAAATGAAGGGTGATGGCATTCAAAAGTTTGCTGATCTCACCAAGAAAATAAATCAAGAAAATGGCAGGCTTGTTATTATATTGGATGACCAGCCATTGTTTAACGGAACTGTCTCGACTCCAATTACGGATGGTAAGGGCCAGATGCAGGGGTTTGAAGATGTGAAGGATGCCCAGGACACCGCAACTCTATTAAGTGCTGGAGCCTTGCCAGTTCCAATCTCTCTCGTAGAACAACGTACCGTGGGTGCAACTCTAGGAAGTGAATCGATACAAAAAAGCTTATTAGCTGGGCTAATTGGTTTGGTTGCGGTATTGATATTTATGATTGCCTACTATCGATTGGCTGGTTTGGTAGCTGGTGGTGCACTCATAATATATACGTTAATAGTATTCGATATATTTAAGATTTCAACAATTACACAATCGCCGGTAGTTCTGACTTTGGCGGGCATAGCTGGGTTTGTATTGAGTATAGGTATGGCGGTTGATGCTAATATTCTAATCTTCGAAAGAATGAAAGAAGAAATTAGAGCAGGTAGTACGGTAGCTGCTGGTATGGATGCAGGGTTTAAGCGGGCCTGGACTAGTATTAGGGATTCAAATATTTCAACGCTCATTACCTGCGTAATATTGTACATATCTGGCATACCTATTATTAAGGGATTTGCAGTCACCTTAGCTATTGGTGTTGTAGTTAGTATGTTTACTGCAATCACAATATCACGAACCTTTATGCAGGGAGTTGTACGCACTAAAATTGGCTCTAAGCCAAGCTCGTACAGAATTAAGGAGGCGAAGAAGTGATAGATATTATTGGAAAGCGCAAACTTTGGTTTATTATTTCCTTCATCCTAGTTGTTCCCGGTACCCTTGCGTTAATTGCTTGGGGACTCAAGCCTGGCATTGATTTCACTGGCGGTCAAGAAATGGAAGTAAGCGGTAAGGCTACCCAAGAAGAGCTACGAGACATTGTGGCAAAGTCAGGAGTTAAAGATATAACAGTTACGACTAGCGGAGAGAGCAATCTCTTGGTTCGCTACAGCGACAAAGATACCGGAGAAACTGAACAAGTACATCAAAATGTGAAGGTTTTAATCCAGCAGGGCGGTTTATCGGAAGTTTCTTTCAGCTCAGTTGGACCTTCGGTCAGTCGCGATATTACTCGTAATGCGTTACTAGGTGTTGGATTGGCCTCAATTGCTATATTGCTATATATATCTTTTGCCTTCCGCAATACTCCGCCACCTGTTACCTCCTGGAGTTTTGGTGGTACTGCAATATTTGCGATGCTCCACGATGCCCTCTTTGTACTCGGTGTATTTGCTATATTGGGGCACTTCTACGGAATTCAGGTAGATAGTTTGTTTGTAACCGCCCTACTTACGGTTATTGGGTTCTCGGTACACGATACGATCGTTGTTTATGATAGAATTCGTGAAAATTTGCGACGCCTAAACAAACCTTTTGAAGAGGTTGCTAATATCTCAATCAACGAAACGCTCGCAAGATCGCTAAATACTTCAATAACCGTAATAATTGTGTTACTGGCATTCTACCTATTTGGTGGTGAATCCATCCGTAACTTTGTACTAGCGCTATTAATCGGTATTATTGCTGGAACTTACTCTTCAATATTCTTTGCTACTCCGTCGCTTGTTGTATATAACAACTGGAAGATTAAGCGATCTAAAAGCAAGGGCTCTAAGAATATTAAAAAAGCCAAGAGTGATTAGCTAATTAGCTATCGTGTTTGACTTTACCTGCGATTATTGATTAAGTATACATAAGAACTTATTAATAACATAGAGGGTCTAAAAATGTCTTCCACTAAAAATATTTCAAAATCACGAGTTTCTAACAAGTCTAAGAAAACAGGTTTTAAATTCAAGTGGTGGATGGCACTAATTCTGGTGCTGATTGTGGGGGGTGTTGGGGTAGCTGTATTGCGTTATAGTCAGGCTGGATCAGTCGCGTTGGTAGCTGGATCGGGCTGCACTAGGGTAAATATGCTTTACGAAACAAAAAAGTGGGGTAATTTTAGCCGTAATGTCTGTTTTGCTTACAAAGATAATGTAAACAATTATGCTACTACCGGAACTGGAGCCATTAATCCCGGTTATCCGGCAAACTATTGCGTATGGGGTAGATATTATGGAGGTGGGCAGGGTGTTCGGCTAGAGATTCAGGATGCCAACGGAAACTGGATTAGTGGTAACGAGTATTACTTACCATCTGATTATTATTCTGTACGGGGGTTTGGAGCCAATTGGATTAGCAAGCCTTCCAGTACTGCTCCCCAAGGCGGAAATATCAGAATGTCATGTGTTAGAGCTAGCACAAACAGCATAAGACAAGCTTCGGTTCGACTATGGGGCAAAAATTACTACTTTCTTGATGATATAACGGTCGAGCGATAATACTTTAATAAGTAACAGTCTAATATCATCAAATTATCTCTAAGATAGAATAATCAGAAATAATACAGCAGCAGCTAGTAGTAGCATTAGCAGGGCTAGCCCTAGCATCACCCAGACGCTAGTATTTTTCTGGGGATGGAGTGCTG
>CAYSEY010000036.1:5560-7816 GCA_964430405.1 uncultured Candidatus Saccharibacteria bacterium | reverse complement strand
CTTAAAACCTGCTGAACCGGAAGATGCCCAGCTCAGTACAGCACCCTTATCATCGGTAATTGTGATAATGGTGTTATTAAAGCTGGAGTGAATATGCACTATACCTTTTGGTACACTGCGTTTTTGCTTCTTTTTACGGGTTTTGGTGGTTGCTTGGCTCATATATATTCCTTATTAAGTCTTTGCTGCTGACTTCTTGCGTCCGCTTCCGACTGTTACTTTTTTACCGCGCTTGGTTCGTGCATTAGTCTTTGTTCGTTGTCCTCGAGATGGCAAGCCAGCGCTATGACGCAAACCGCGATAGGCTTTGATTTCTTTAAGTCGCTTAATATTTCCACTTACAACACGTGATAAATCAGCTTCAACTGTAATGTTTTTATCTATATACTCACGAATCTTAGTAAGTTCCGACTCCGGTACATCTTTTACTCGAGTGTTGCCATCGATATTTAGCTCTTTTAGTATTTTCTGACTTGTAACAAGTCCAATGCCATATATATAGGTCAACGAAATCTCAAGTCGTTTTTCGGTAGGAATGTTAGTACCTGCTATACGTGCCATGGTTTAGCCCTGCCTCTGCTTATGTTTAGGGTTATCACAAATAACTCGTACGACTCTTTTGCGCACGACTATCTTGCACTTAGCACACATTTTTTTAACACCGGCTCGAACCTTCAAGATAATCTCCTACTTGTGTCGGAAAGTAATCCGACCTTTACTTAAATCATAAGGGGTCATTTCGACCGTCACCTTATCACCTGGCAAAATTTTAATATAATGCATCCGCATTTTCCCAGAAATATGTGCCAAAATCTCATGCCCATTTTCCAGTTCTACCCGGAACTGAGCATTTGGTAGCGCTTCAAGAACGCTACCCTCGACTTCGATTACTTCCTTTGTATTTGCCATAGATTAAGTTACAAGATGTAATTATAGACAAAAAACCCCCATCTGTAAAGGGTTTTTTAGGAGAAAAGCCGCCCCGCCGTAATTACGACGAAACTTACAATACCTACCCTGTATGCTAATATTAGCATATGAAACCATACAATCAAAGAGTCGCAATGGGCTCTATAACGTGATGAACAAAGATATCCAAAGCTACAACAGTAACCAGACTGGCATAAATAAGCTGATTTGTGAATTACTGTCTAAACAGATTCAAAATAACCTAACAGATGCAGAGAGCAAAATATGGCACGGGGCACCAGTTTGGTTCTTGGACGGCAATCCGGTTACTGGTTATGATGTTTTAAAAGACTGTGTAAGACTGTTGTTTTGGAGCGGCCAAACGTTCGATGAAACTGGCTTGAAAGCTGAAGGCAGTTTTAAAGCTGCCGAAGCCCGTTTTACCAGCGTGGATCAAATAGATCAAGAAGACATAGAACGCTGGCTCGAAAAATCTAAAATAATCCAGTGGGACTACAAAAACATCGTTAAGCGCCGTGGTGAGCTAAAAAGACTTAAATAGTTGGCTCGGTAGTGGTGGAAGTTAAGCCGTCTTAGTACTTTTCATAGGTAGCCATCAGGGCAAGTGAGCGGATTTGCTTAACGGTTTCGATAATAACCGCAACGATAATTAAGAGACTAGTACCACCGATAGTAATCGCCTGAGAGGTCTTAAAGATAGTCTCCATAATAAACGGCAAGATCGCAACCAAACCTAAGCCTATTGAACCGGTAAAGGTTATGCGGGTAATAATATTTTTCAGATACTTTGACGTTTCCTCGCCCGGGCGTACGCCAGGTATAAATCCGCCTTGTTTTTGCAAGTTTTCGGCGATTTCATCGGGCTTAAATATAATTGCGGTATAGAAGTAAGTAAAGGCCACGACGAGTATAAAGTACGTTACAGCATACACCCAGCTAGTAGGAGAGAACCAGGCGGTCATCTTAGTGGCGATTGAAGCTACCCAGGCAGTTTGTGCGTTAGCAAGCAATTGTCCTAGAAAAGTTGGAACTGATAAAAACGCTAAGGCAAATATAATAGGTATTACGCCAGCGGTAATTACTCTTAGTGGCAAATGAGTATCAACCCCGGTGTATGACTTAGCGTTAGCTACCCGACGTGCATACGATATAGGAATGTTACGCTGGCCTTCATTAAGATAAACAATAAATATTACAGTAGCAAAAGCTGCAGCTGCGATTACCCCCATGCCAAGTAGCTTACCCGGATCAGACTGAACTAATGTAAATTGCGATGCCATCGTGCTAGGTAAACTCGCCACTATACCGAATAGAATTATCATAGAT
>CAYSEY010000036.1:0-5550 GCA_964430405.1 uncultured Candidatus Saccharibacteria bacterium | reverse complement strand
AATCAGTTCACCAAGCCACATTAGTATCATTGAACCGGCTACAATCGCCGATACCATAAGTACCCACTGGAAGATTGTTGGGTTACCAATTAGGTCAATCCCTAGTGACTGAGTAGATAGGTTGCGTACTAAAAATATCATTGCAATAGCCTGGACTATAGCTAGTGGCAGGGTAAGTAAGCGGGTATAGTGATTAATCTTGTTACGCCCAGCCTCTCCTTCTTTGGATAAAGCCTCTAGTTTTGGTACAACCTGAGTTAGGAGCTGAATGATAATACTGGCGTTGATGTATGGGCCTAAGCCCATAAGTAGAATTGAAAAATTGGCCAAAGCACCACCAGAAAAAAGATTAACAAAGCCTAATATTGAGTTTGATTGAAAAAGCTTGGCTAAAAATACCTGTAGCTTAGTACTATCAGGAACCGGTACTGGAATCTGTGAAAGCAGGCTATAAACTACCATTACAGCAAGTACGACTAACACACGCTTGCGCAGCGTTGGGTTCTTATATAATTGCTGCAAAGTTTCTTTGTTCATTTACCCTCGAAAAATTATTTTGCCTTATTTGGATCGTATATCTTCTTAGTTGGCTTCGGTTTTGGGGGAGTAACTTCAACCTTACCGCCAGCTTTTTCGACTGCCTTTATTGCGGAGGCTGATGCCTTATCTACCTTAATATTCACGGCTAGCTTAATTGTACCACTACCAAGTAATTTTACTGGCTGCTTAGCTCTTCGAATTAGTCCAACTTCCTTAAGAATTTCTGGTGTAACAATCTTTTTACCCAATGCTTCAATATCGTCCAAATTAACTACCTGATAGCTTACTCTAGCAAGAGGTGTGAATCCCCTTGCCTTTGGTAAACGCATTGCAAGTTTAGTCTGACCACCTTCGAAACCTGGCTTAAACTTGTTACCGGTTCTAGAGTTCTGACCTTTGGTACCACGACCGGCAGTTTTACCACCACCAGCACTAATACCGCGTCCAACTCGCTTTGCACTCTTTTGCTTTGTAGTAGCTAGCTCATGAACTTTCATTACTTAGACTCCTCTTTTACGACTGCCGCGGCTTTGAGTTTTGATAGTGCCTCAACTGTTGCATAGGAATTATTAATCTTATTCGCAGAGCCAAGTGCCTTTGTAAGCACGTCTTTTACCCCTGCGGCTTCGAGTACGGCACGAACCGCACCACCAGCTATTACACCAGTACCTGGTCGAGCTGGTTTAAGAAATACTGTCGCCCCACCAAAAGTAACTTGGATCTCGTGAGGTATTGTAGTTTCTTTGAGGTTAAAGGTTATCATATCTTTCTTAGCACGAGATACCGCCTTAACTATTGAAGTTGGAGCATCTGTACCCTTACCAACGCCTACTCCCACCCTGCCTTTACCGTCACCAACCACTGCAGTGGCTCGGAAACGGAAACGGCGTCCGCCTTTAACTACACGAGTAACGCGATCAAGGGCAATAATACGTTCATCAAATTCTGGAGCTTCTTGGTTGAAACCACGATTTCCAGACCGATTATTATTGTTTGGTCGGCCACTATTTTGCCTATTGTTGTTTGATCGATTATTATTCGATTGATTATTATTCGGTTGATTACTGTTTGTTGGCTTTTCCATCTAAAACTCCAATCCTGATTTACGGGCTGCCTCAGCAAATGCTCTGACACGTCCGTGATATATCTTACCACCTCGGTCAAATACAACCTTAGTGATTTTAGCTTTTTTGCCAGTTTCGGCAATTTGTTCTCCCAACCACTCAGCCTTTTGTGTCATCGACTTAGAATCCAGATCTTTAGCAGCTAAGGTTGAAACGGAAACAAGTGTTTTACCGATAGTGTCGTCAATGAGCTGTGCTCGCAAATTCATGTTCGAAACAGCCAGACAGAGCCTAGGGCGCTCTGAAGTTCCTGTAATCCTAGCTCGAACTCGTCGAGAAGCTTTAATATTCTTCATTCTGCCGCTCCTTTACCAGCTGCTTTACCAGCCTTACGTCGTACGTATTCATCAATATATCTGATTCCTTTGCCCTTATAGGGTTCAGGCTTCTTAAAGTCCCTGATATTTGCCGCGGCCTCACCCACCATCTGCTTATCAATTCCAGAAACATTAATAATGTTCTGGTTAACACTCAACACAACTCCTTCTGGAGGGGTGTAATTAATAGGGTGTGAGAAACCTAAAGTCATTTCTAGTTCGCTACCCTTCATTTGGGCTCTAAAACCAACTCCATTTACCTCTAGTTCCTTACTAAATCCTTCAGAAACTCCAATTACCATATTCGCAATTAAGGTACGTTGCAAGCCAAATTGCTTCTGAGTATCAGGCGTGGTAATTTTTGGCTTAACTTCAACAACTCCATCCTGGATAGTTACATCCATATTCTTGATCAGCTTACCACTTAGTTCGCCCTTAGGCCCCTTAACTTCTATTCGCCCAGCATCGATTTTTACTTCAACGCCTTCTGGTATATTTATAGGTTGTCGTCCAATTCTACTCATTTTAGTACACCTTACAAATTAATTCGCCACCAATACCCTTAGTGCGTGCTTCCTTACCAGTCATAATACCGACCGACGTAGAAACAACTACAATACCGCGGCCAGTTCTAACTGTTGGGATTTCGTCGGCCTTGGCGTATATTCGCCGTCCAGGCTTACTAACGCGCACCAAACTTTCTGGCTGAGAAGTGCCGTCTAGAGCAATGCTTAGATGTTTAAAACCACCAACTTCGGTGATATTAATTTTGCCAAGATACCCATTAGCTTGAAGTATCTCTGCAACACCAGCTTTGAGCTTAGAGTAAGGAATAACAACCTCCGACTTATTCGACATAATGCCGTTTCGGATTCGTGTTAACATATCTGCAATTGGATCTGTAGTCATCATAATTCTTTCTCCTACCAGCTCGACTTAGTTATACCGGGTATTTGCCCTTTGGAGGCGTACTCTCGGAATGTTATTCTGCTAAGACCAAATTGTCGGATATAGCCTCTTGGTCGACCTGTGATCTCGCAACGGTTTCGTTGTCGATTTGGATTTGAGTTGCGAGGCAAATTAGCCAAGCCCTCCAAATCACCAGCCGCTCGAAGTTGAGCGCGCCGAGATGCATACTTAGCGGCTAACTTTTGGCGCTTTAGTTCGCGTTGAATCAATGCTTTTCGAGCCATTATTTCGCTCCTTTCTCGAACGGCATACCCATTTTTTGAAGTAACATTTTGCTACCCTTAGGGTTATTACCGCTAATTACTATTGTTATTTGCAATCCATGTATTGCGGCAGCGTCATCATAAGAAATCTCCGGAAAAACTGTCTGATCATTGATACCAATACTATAGTTACCACTCTTATCAAAAGCCTTTGCACTAACACCGTGGAAATCTCGGGTTCGCGGTAACACAACAGCAATCAAACGATCTAAGAAACTGTACATCCGCTCGCCTCGTAGTGTAACTTTGGTGCCGATTGGCATTCCTTCGCGAAGTTTAAAGCTAGCGATGCTATGCTGAGCCTTAGTTATAACTGGTTTCTGACCAGATATCTTGGTTAACGTAGCGACTACGGCATCTAGGTGCTTAGTATCCTGTACAGCCTTACCTACACCCGCATTAAGAACTATCTTTTCAATCATAGGTATTTCATGAACGTTGTTAAGCTTCAGTTCGCTTTTAAGCTCACCTCGAATAGTTGTATTGTAACTAGTTTTTAATCTATTCATTACTTATCTCCGTCCTTTGTCTTTTTGGTAGATTTTTTTGCCTTTGGATTGCTAAATTTAGAAACCTTGTAGATACGCTCTTTTTTACCGGCTGATGTGAGTTTGTAACCAACTCGAGAAGGCTTACCGCTACTAGGATCTATTACCATTACTTTACTAGCATCAAGTGGCTTACTCAGCTCTACGATACCGCCCTTGGGTTGTTTCTGACTAGGTTTAGTATGGCGCTTTACAGTATTCATACCCTGCACAACCACCTGATTAGTTCTTGGAAGAACAGCAACAACCTCACCGGTCTTACCCTTGTCACGACCTGCTATCACCATTACCTTATCTTTTCGTAGAATCTTCATTACAGCACCTCCGGAGCAAGTGAAACTATCTTCATATAACCATGCTCACGCAATTCACGGGTTACTGGTCCAAATATTCGAGTCCCGCGAGGCTGCCCAGCAGCATCAATAATAACTGCTGCATTCTCATCAAACTTAACAGTACTTCCATCTCGACGAGATACTTCTCTGACCGTACGCACAACGACTGCGCGTACAACTTCCTTCTTTTTAACAGTTCCGTTTGGCGTAGCGATCTTAACGCTGGCAACAATCACATCACCAACACGAGCGTAGCGTCGCTTGCTACTGCCCAGCACTTTGATGCAAAGAATCTCCTTAGCACCAGTGTTGTCAGCAATTTTTAATCTGGTTTCTGACTGTATCATTCGGCAATCTCCGTTTTGGTTACAGCACGCTCTATAACATTTGCCAACTCGAAATGCTTGTTTTTACTAATTGGACGAGTTTCGGTAATTTCTACCAAATCACCATCTTTAGCCTTACCTTTTTCATCGTGGGCCTGAAACTTAGTAGTAACTAAATACGATTTTTTGTATAAAGGATGAGATTTGCGTCGCTCAACAGCTACAACAATTGTCTTATCCATCTTAGTAGAAACAACCCTTCCAGTTAATGAACGGCTCATGATTTATCTCCTTGGTTAGTCACTTCTTGCTCGGCCATGACAGTTAATATTCGGGCAACAGTGCGTTTAACAGCACGGATTTCACGAACGTTTTTAATCTCTTTAGTTCGATAGTCAACACTAAGCTGTAAGATCTTAGCTCGGCTGTCGGATAAGTCTTTTTGTAATTCTTTATTAGATTTGTTGCGTATATCTTTAGCTTTCATCGTTTTCTCCACTATGGCTCTTAACCATAAACTTAGTCTTAACGGACAACTTGTAGGCTGCGAGACGCATAGCTTCTTTTGCAGTTTCTTCAGTCACACCGTCCATCTCAAATAAAATCTTGCCTGCTTGTACCTTAGCAACGTAGTGATCTAGCGCACCTTTACCTGAACCCATTCGAACCTCCGCAGGCTTCTTAGTAATTGGAGTGTGTGGGAAAATTCGAATCCAGATTTTTCCACCACGCTTAATGTATCTAGTCATCGCTCGACGAGCCGATTCTATCTGTCGCGAAGTGATGCGATCGTTCTCAAGCGCTTTTAAGCCATAGCTACCAAAGCTAATTTCAGTACCACGAGTGGCCAGGCCGGCGTTGCGACCTTTTTGGGCTTTTCGGTATTTAGTTTTGCGTGGCATTAACATAGCTTTATCTCCTTAATCCTTGTAAATCCATACTTTAACACCGATAACTCCGAAAGTGGTCTTGGCCTCTGCAGTTCCGTAGTCAATGTTGGCTCGTATTGTATGTAATGGAATACTACCCATAACAGCTGTTTCTCGACGGGCCATCTCGGCACCATTCAGTCGACCCGAAACGCTCACTTTAGCTCCAAGTGCACCAGCTCTTACGGACGCATCTGTG